>NZ_JACOOP010000009.1:0-92456 GCF_014287725.1 Clostridium sp. NSJ-49
TCAAACTTCAATTTTCCCTCATAAACACTTCCAACTTCTAAAACAGTCATTCCTAAATCATCAATACATCTAACTTTCATTTATCCCATTCTCCTTTAAATAAATATCGTGATAAGTTACCGCAACTGCATAAGCTTGCCATATATCTTTTTTAAATCCATAAAACCAGCCTGGCTCTTTCTTAGTACCTTTTCCCTTATTAGGTGTGTTAGGTGCAAATCTATCTATTAATGCTTGTACTATATTGCTATCCTTTGCTTTCATAGAGTTACATAGATTCATCTTTTCATCTTTTCTATAGATAAACTTTGGTTCAATACCTAAATTTTCTTCGCAACATTGAGCAAATTTTCCTATCCAAACACAAGTTTCAAACACTTCTGCTCCAACCGGCATTCCATAAGATGCAACCATTTCTATAGCTACATCTTCAATTTCTAAACCTTTTATAACTTCTTTTATCATTTCTATTATGTTTTCATTTTTTTCTTTTCCTTTGTTTATAACTACTAAATCATCGTAAGTTAATACATATCCACTTTCTATATTCCCTGGATCTATTGCTAATATCATTACATCACCTCTATTGAAATTGATTTTCTTATGAGAACAGAAGCATATAACCTTATCGTAATTAACTCTTATTCTCTATGTTTGAATTACGAATTATTCAGTTATCCCTAAAATACCTTTAATATCTTTCTCATACTTCTTTACAATTTCAATTCTCTTTTCTGTATATCCTAGTTGCTTATCTGTTAATTCTTCATTATATCTATATTCTTCGATAAGGCATTCCACATTATCTACTAAAAAACTTACTGCCATAGCATAATCCAATACCTTTTTTAAATCTTCTTTATTCATATTTATATCCTCCATTTACTTAAAAATCTTTGCTATTATTAAATTCATACTTTGCCTTAGAAAGTGTTACTCTTACATCTGTATGTAACTCATATAAAAATTTACATCTTTCCTCTAACCATTTCTTTAATGCTTCCTTTTCTCCACGTTTCAATTCTGATGTGATTTCAAGCTTTATAAAGCACCATCTATCATAGACAAGTAAACTATCCTTCATTAGTTTAAAAGCTTGTACAATGTCATTCTCGGCTAAATTTTGATATCTATTGACGATATCCATATAAATTTCCGTATCCTCTTTGTATCTATCCATTACTTACAACTCCTACAACCTCTCTTTTTACTGTGATTAGCTCTCTTCATAGTTTTAATTGCACTTTCAAATCTTAAAGATGTTGCTTCTCTTGCTCCCGCTTCTCTTCGCTCTTGCCTTCTCTTAATATCCCTATAGGTTTGCTCTGCTCTTTCCCTATTACTCATTTCTTCCCAAGGTTTCATAGTCTCCCCTCCGACCTTTATCATATTGCTCCCTGTGCTTTAAGTATCTCTGTTTCAATATCATCATGATTTTGGCTGCTTCCTACATTGTTATTAAATCTCTTACTGTTATTGCTTGTATAATTCCCACTAGGTACTTTTTTCTCAATGACATTATCTTTATAATTACCTTCTAATACCTTAAGAAAGTTGTTAGGCTTTATTAACCAATCAAACGTTATAGTCCAACCTTTTCTATTCTGTCCCCTAAGAAATGATGAATTACTTATATTTTCTATAGCTGATATAATTGCATCTGTTCCATATTCCTTAATTCTTGCTTGTAACATTGTGTATCTCTTAGTACCCGAATTAATAAATTTAATATTCTGTAAGCCTAATTCATTCCATTTATCTATTATTGGTTGTAGTTCACTACTACAAGTATTATTTATAATACTATTATCTATACTATCCTTACCTAACCTAACCTTACCTAACCTAACCTGGGTTTCCATTTGGTCGACACTTGGTATACCGTTTGGTATACCAACATCATTTAAACTATAAGCGTTATTATCTTTTAGTATTAATTGGTCCTTTTCCTCTTTATAAACTGTTTCTTTATATCTATCAGTTCTTATATAATTGTGTATTCTCCAATGCTTTATAACACATACACCACTCTCGAATGGTATTACAAATCTTTTAGCAAATAATAACTTTATATCATCATCGCTACACCCTATCATTCTTTGTATCTTTTTAGGGTTATTTATAAATCCATCATCATCTGCTCTCATACTTAAATGGAAGTATAATGATTGAGTGCTTAATGGCATATCTAAAAAAGCATCACTATCAATTATTGTTTTGGAAAACATTCTTCTTTCTGCCATAAAACTCCCCTTACTCTCTAAAATGGAACATATTGCTCTTTACTTCTCATATATTCCATACGTTCCTCATAATCTTCTATCTTTTCCTGTAGGTTGTTTATTTTCTCTTGAAGCTTGTACACTTCATCTTCCCAGTCTGATGTTGTTTTTTCTCCTAACTCATAAAGTATTTGTTCCGCTATATTTTGAGCCTGTTCTTTAGAGTAATAGACTTCAGAACATATTGTTCCTATATCAAGCGTTATCTTTATAGCTCCACCAGTTCTATCAACTGTAACTCCGTAATCATCATTAGAAAAATCAATACTACTTTGCATTTAAACCCACCCTTCTTCCAATTTTTCATACTCAAACCCATTGGACTTTAAGAAATTTGCTAACAATCTCATATGATCCAAATCATGAGTTATCTTTAATGTATAAAAACATTTTTTTACTTCCTTAACTTCTTCTATTTTTTCTATGGTTGGGTTCTCCTTTTTAACTTTCTCTTTAACCGATACCCCCTCATTTTTAATCGATTCTATTCTTTCTCTTTCCGCTTTTTCTAATGCCTTTCTTTCTGCTACCTCAATTAGCTCTCTATCATTATTTATAGCTTGTATAACGTTATTTAAAGACATTCCATTTTTATACTTAGTTATATATAATTCACTCTCTAAAACAGTTTCTTGACCGTTATTGGCTGCTTGTAACGTAGTTTCTATTATTAGTAAATCGTTCTTAACTCTCTCTTCCTCGGCAACTTGTAAAGTTTTTAAGTTTTTAGCTTTTTCATTTATATCTTCTCTTATGCTTTTTAGTGATGAATTAAGGGTGAATTTAATATCTGATACATTTAATTTAGCTGCATACTGTTCATTTAATCCAACTTCATTTACAGCAATGGCAATAGTATCTAAAATATATTTAATCTTTTCCTCTCTTCTCTTTTCATCATATATAGCTATTCCCTCTAAAATTGGCGCTTCCGTTTCTTTGACTAAAGCTATTAACTCTTTACACTTATTCTCAAATTCTGATATCGGTGCAGTCATTTCTTTTTTAACTAACTTCCTATACGTATCTATATCATTTCTTATCTTTGCTAAATCCTTTTGGGTTGCTTTACAATCTTTTAACCCTTCTTCTGTTACAACAATCCCCTTATACTTATCCATAGTGTCAATCAAAGACATCTTTACTTCTTCAAAGTTTGCATCAATAACTGGTAAAACCTTATTAACTTGTAAATTTTTCATTATAATATCGCTCCTAATTCGTTATTTTTCTTATTTTCTCTTTCAATCAATTTTTCTTTTTTATCATTAAGCATCTTTAAACATTCTCCAAATGCTTCTTCCGTAATATCCTCTACCCTGTTAAATCCAACTACAGCTAAGAATTTTTTAACTTCAGTATTGGTTTCATCTATGAGTTTATTAATTACAACTCTCTTCGCTGAACCAATCTTTCTCTTTCTCATTTCTTCTGCCGGATCTACTCCGTTATTAACTGTATCTGCTTCTGATATTTCAAACGCCATTATATATAAATATCTTCTTGCGAATGTTTGAGCTCCTCCAATATTTTGTATAATAGAACAGCCTTTTAAAGTTGGTATATCAACCGGAGTACTAAAAACAATTGTTTCTTCAGTGTTATCAACATTTACTATAGTTAATGTTGCAATCTCATTATTGAATGCAAATATTGGACATAACCCATTTTTTTCAGCTATTTCGTTTGCTGCTGGTAAAAAATCTCCTAATTCGTAATAGGTATAATTGCTATAGGTGTTTTTTCCTGTTTGCTTTAACTTCTTTCCTTGAAGTTCAACTCTACATCTCTGAAGCTTTTTAAATATATTTATCTTATCTTCCATATAATTACCCTACTTTCTTATTTCTATATTTTCTGTTATACTGTCATTGAATTGTTTCGAATTGCTATTCTCTGACTTATGAGCGCCAACTCTATCAGATAATAGCTTTTCTTTTTTTAACTCTTCATTCAATATCTCTGCAAATGATCGTGTATCTCCTTGCTTTCTTCTCTCCTGTACTTTTCTTGTAATTGATTTTGACTTTTCTCTATTCAAGTCATTAATTTCAGCAATTATTCCCACTGCAATTCTTCTCCTTCCATCTGTTGTATATCTCCCTCTGTCTTATTACTATTTCCTTATCTCTTTTCTGACTTAACATAATGGTTACTATGTCATTTAAACCAAACTTAGTTACCGCTTCTTCTAATTTAATTTGAACACTCAATTTTAATCCCTCCAAAACATCTTTTTATGTTCTTTTAGTCCTTCCCAAGTAGGTTTCTCTCCAATTTCTCTCGAGAACTCTACATAATCCTTTAATACTTGTACACTCATACTAATTGCTCCTTTTTTTTGAATTGCGAACTACTTGTTTAAATAATCTTTAACCAGTTGCCATATACCAAATTGAACAGTAATGGTATCATCAACTTTTCTAATTCTTAGTGTTAACAGTATTATAATTAAACAAATAACTGTAATAATTTTAATTGTTTTACTCATATATTAACCCTTCATTTAGATTCTACTTTTTTTTAACTCTTTAATATAATCAACTTCTTTGTTCCACATAGGTATAATATACTCTCCACACATGAAACCTTCATCATAGCAATCACCAAGTTCTGTATGGGACTTTATCTTACATTTAGTACACTCAACCCATTCAGTATCGTATGTGGTTTTCAACTCCATGCTACCATTACAGAAAGGACAATCTTTTATCATCTTCCACATACAACTCCTTCACAATATAATCAAAGTCTTATATTTGAATTAAAAATAATGTCCACATTTTTGACAAACATTTTCTTTATTCCAACTATCATAACTAGTATGTGTACTACCACACTTTGGACACTTATCTCCACCATATCCCATTTTAAAATCTCCTTTCCTTCATAATATAATCAAATTACTCACACTGCTTTAACTCTTCTCTTAAAAACTTCGCATGATCCTCATATATTTTCCTTAAACACTCCGGTGTATCTTCTGAAAATATAAATCCCTCTAACTGTTTAATTCTTTCTTCTAGCTGCTGCTTTCTTGTCTTAACTATATCTATCATTTACTAATGCTCCTTTATCGATTCTCTATTTTGATACCTCGTCCAACATATGGTAAAATTTTGTTGAAAGGGGGTGGAAGTTATGGCTTTAAATTTTAACTCTACATTTGGTAATAAAGAAATTTCTGCTAACTGTCCTTTATGCAAAAAGCTTATTAAAATTAGACTTAATCAAGTAGGAACTACAATACATTGTCCTTTTTGCAGGAAGAGTATTGATTTAAAAGCAGGAAACAACTTTGATTCCAATAAAAGGTCCATAGATAAATCTTTAAGGGATTTAGATAAAACTCTTAAAAATTTTGGTAAGTAGTAGTTATACATTCTTGATTTAACAATTTATTTAGTTTGGATATAGTCGCTACTATTTCTTTCGTGAAATCTTCATCTAAATTAACATAAATTGTTGACTGCTCTTGAACTGGTACTTCTTGAGCAGTTCTTTCTAATTCCCTAATTGCATATTCTAATGCTCTAACATCTTTCTCCCATTCTTCTCCCGATTCTCTCATACTTTCACAGTGTGCTTTTAAACTTTCTAATTGTTCGATAACTTCTTTATTAGTCATATTAAATTACCTCCTACTAACATCCACATTGCTTATCAGCCCATTCCTGTAACTTATCTTTATTTATGTAATGCTTAGAACCTATTTTGAAAGAAGGGAATCCTTTTGTATTACATAATTTATATATTTCGTTTCTACCAACACCTAAAAGTTTTTTAGCTTGCATTGGAGTTAATAATATTTTACTTTCTATCGATTGTTTATCTGACATTTTTTATTCCTCCACTTTCTCAATAATCTCTACATTATTGAAATACCAATTCAAACAATATCTTTTTAATTCTTCACGCTCTATAAGTATAGGCATATCTTCTTCATCTATCTGTGTTATAAATTTCTTCTCTTCCCCACTACCTGAATATACATCTATCCAAAAGTATCTTTCGTCCTTCTCAAAACTTAAATCTCCAATTTCAACTACTAATATTGATGATGTATCTATTTTTACTTCTGTATCTGTTGTTTTAATCATTTTTGACATATTAAATTACCTCCTATGCTACTCCATACTTAATGGCCATCTTTGAAATTATGCTTATATAACCATTTAATAACTTCTTATCTTCGCCTATAATATCTAATACGTTAACCTTATTAATCTTAGATTTGCTTACACCTTCTAAAGCCATATTCTTTTGTTTATTCTTTAATCTACGGTTTATATCTACTCCAATAGTTTCATTAAGCAGCTTGTACGATTCTTCTCTAATTGGTTTTATATGTTCAAATCCACCAAGCTTGTAAGCTATTTTATTGATTATATTGGCTGTTTCTTTTCTCCAACCATTGGTATCTAATGTAACTACATCTCTAATACCTTGTATTTCTTCTTTAGTTTCTTCTATTTCTGCCTTTAACCTCTTTTGCTCTAATTCATTATTAGCTAGTGCTTGGAACATCTTATTGAACATTTGAAGTTCCTGACTTAATTCTGATGTGTTTAATGCCTGTCCTCTCATATTGAAATATCCATCAACTAATTTTTCGTATTGCTCCCAAGCAAAATCATCTTCTAAAATCTTAAGAAGTTTTGAGTATCCTCTTTCTGATAAAAGATAGATGTTATTTGCATTTCCGTACTGTGCATTTGTGAATCCCATTTCTAAAACAAGTCCTTTTGAAAGACCTGTTTTTAAATCGATAATATCAACATCATCTTTAAATCTCTTTCTATTATTATTTATAAGCTCATTTACCTTTTTAACTTCTCTTCCATGAATGTTAGCAATCTCCTTAACTAACATTGCTTTCTTACCTTCTCCAAATCCACCTTCTATATCGTGAAATTTCATTCCCTCAATATTTACTAATCCATTAACTTTTACATTTGGTTTTCTTGAACCATGTTTTAAATTTTCCATTTTCTTTTCCTCTCCTTAATTTTTATTCTGTAAAGTTTCTAAAGGTACTACATTATCTAAGTTACTAAAATCATTACCGCTAGCACTTGATATAAACCTATCAAGCTCTGCATTAGTAATTTTCATACTACCTAGTCTTAATGCTTCTATATGCCCTTTTTTTATCAATTCATATACATAATTAACATTTACTTTTAATCTTTCAGCTACATCTTTAACAGTTAATAAATAAAGCTCCAAGTTAACCCCTCCTTGTATTTCCGTCATTTTTAAATAAATTCATATCTATCTTTAGTTCTTTTGATAAAGATATTAATATTTCAACACTTGGGATATATCTCCCACCTTCTATATCAGCTATATAGCTTCTCGAAATACTTACTTTTTGAGATAAATCCTGTTGAGTTAAGCCATTTTCTTTCCTAGCCTTCTTAACTTCCTTACCTATCTCTTTTGCAATTGACTCTGTCATTCAATCACCTCCTTACAAATATTATTGTATTGTATATCCGTCATTTGTACAAGCTCTATATTCGTGTATTTCCGACTATTTTAGACAATATTAAAGTATTAGCCGCATATTTCTCGCCTACGCTAATGCATACTTGTATTTCCGTCATTTTACGTATTGCATTTCCGACTTTTTAGTTTTATAATTAATTTCAAGGTCGGTAATTCCGACTTGTAGGAGGTTGTTATGAGTATAGGTGGAAAAATTAAAGATTTGCGTAAGGAAAGAAAACTTACACAAGTAGAATTAGCTAAAAAATCAAACATTTCTCGGTCTTATTTAACTGATATAGAAAACGATAGATATAACCCAAGCATTGAAACTTTAAAAGCAATTGCAAACAGTTTAGAAGTTACATTAAGCGATATTTTATCTGATAAAGTTGCAGAAGATAATTCACTTAATTATAGAGATAAGAAATCTATAACTAAAGATTTAAAGAAATTAATGGATGACTTTAGAGCTGGGACAGATGGAACTGCATATTATAATGGTCAAGAATTAGATAATGATGATTTAGACTTAATAGAGTCTGCTATGAAAATTGCCTTAGAACAAATAAAAATTAAGAATAAGGAAAAATATACACCAAAGAAATATAAAAAGTAGGTGACTTTTGAATGAATGATTATGTTAAAAGGGTAGTAATGAATTTAAAAAGAATTTACAAAACTAATTCGCCTTATGAATTAGCTGAATATTTAGGAATAGTATTAGTAATTGAACCACTAGGAAAACCACTAGGAATGTACAATTATGTAAATAAAAATAAAGTTATATGGATAAATTCCTCAATGAATGAAGAAGAAAGAAGATATGTATTAGCACATGAAATTGGTCACGCTGTACTTCATCCAAAATCTTCTTGCTTCTTCTCCTGTATAAAAAATATAAATAAATCAAAAAAAGAGTATGAGGCTAATTTGTTTGCAGCTGAATTACTTTTAGATATGAACGAAAATGAACAATCATATATTAATGGCTACTCCATTAATCAACTTGCTTCTTGTTACAAAGTCCCTACTGAACTTGTAGAATTAAAATTTAAAGTAAAAAGTTTTTTATAGCTTTGCTAATTATACAATATTTTTAAAAGAGGTGATTCTATGAATGGAAGCGTGAGAAAGAAAGGTAATAGTTGGTATTATAGATACTATGACTACGAAAATGGAGTTAAGAAACAAATTGAAAGAGTTGGCGGAAAAACAAAATCCGAAGCATTAAAGAAATTAAATCAAGAACTTAATAGAATTTATAATGGTTTATCAAAGCCAGAAGAAATGCTCCTATGCGATTATCTACATGAGTGGTTAGAGGATTATATAAAAGATGAAAAAGCAGCTAACACTTATTCAAAATATAAGTGTGCTGTAGAAACTAAAATTAACAAATCTATTGGCAATATAAAGTTGTGTGATTTAAAACCAATCCATATTGAAAAATATATTAAGTTTTTAAAAGAATTAAACTTAAATAAAACTTCCATACAATTTAATTATGGTGTTTTGAATACTGCCCTTAATAAGGCGCTAAAATTACAAATGATAATAAATAATCCTTGTAATTACGTAGATACTCCTAAAAGAGAAAAATACAAAGCTAATATTTTAACTGTCGATGAATTTAAATTAATTTACAATTCACTTGATGAAAATATTTATGAAGATTATATAATGAGGTTAGCTTTAGATACTGCTCTAGAGCTTGGAATTAGACGTGGTGAAATGTGTGGTATATGCAGTGATGCAATAGATTTTGTTGATAATAAAATAAAAATAGATAAAGCTTTTATAAGAATTGAAAATACGTATGTAATATCAGGTCTTAAAACAGAAGGTTCTTATAGATATTTACCAATAAGTAATACATTAGCTGAAAAATATAGAGCCCATATTAAATTGCAACAAAAAAACAAGCTTAAATATGGATTATTTTACGAAAAAAATATTTTTAACAATAAAGAATATAATTTAATTTTCACATGGGAAAATGGTAAAGCAATTACTCCAAGTAACTTCTTGCAACGATTAAAAAGATTATGTAAAAAACATGGTATAAATAAAAATATCCGTTGGCATGATTTAAGACATACTAATGCAACATTACTTTTAGAGGGTGGTGTTGATATGAAAACCTTACAAGAAAGGTTAGGTCATTCACTTATGCAAACTACTTCTGACACATATAGCCATGTTACAGAAAAAATGAATAAACATGCAACTGATGTAATTTCTAATATTATGAAAAATATCTTATAAGGGAATTCTAAGGGAAGTTACTAAAGCTAATCCCCTAAATCCCTTATAAATACTTAGTGCGAGATAGTCCGTAAGCGGAGTTCTGTATTAAGCAATCATCTATCTAGGCTTACTGTTACCAGTAAGCTCAAGCGACACACCACGTAGCGGGACGGGCCACCCATATGCTACATCTCGGTCTTGCTCCAGGTGGGGTTTACATAGCCATGATGTCACCACCATGCTGGTGAGCTCTTACCTCGCCTTTCCATCCTTACCAGTCACCTAAGTGAACTCAGACTAAAAGTCTTCTGGCGGTATATCTCTGTTGCACTATCCTTCAAGTCACCTTGACTGGCCGTTAACCAGCACCATCGCCCTATGGAGCTCCGACTTTCCTCTCCTAGCTTCTAGAGCTAGCAGCGATTGCATGTACCACTCGCAAGAAATATAATATCACACATATTCAATTATGACAAATAGTTTTTTTAAACAAAATATAAAATTATGAACAACATGATTAGAATTATCCAACTATAGATACCTATTCCTGAAAATAATAGTGTTATTCCAATAAGCACAAATATACATATCCTTGCCGCTGGATTCGGACATTTAGGCTGCTTTGGCTTAGCTGATGGTGTCTTAATAGCACATATTATATCATTAACAGTTTCCCTTAATACTTTTCCCCAATCAGTTTTCTTAGACATAATACCAACCTTACTAATTACTATAGTTTATAATATGTCCTTACCTATTTGCCTTATTACTATAATTTTAAATTTTACGTAATTAATATAATTTATAAAAATGTATACGGATCTTCTTCAACTTTTGATAAAATAAATTCTATGTCAGTAAATTTATCAATAATGTTTTTCATCACATTAAAGAATACAATTTGTTCTGAAGCAAAATGCCCAGCATCAATTATATTTATCCCCATTTCTTTATAGTCTGAAGCAAAGTGATATGTTGTATCTCCTGTTATAATACAATCTGCTCCTTTGCTAACAGCTTTACCTATAAAATCTTGCCCACTTCCGTTTATAATAGCAATCTTATTTACTTCTTCTTTACCTTTAACCACTCTTAGATTATTAATATTTAGTGCTTTTTTAACATTATCTACAATTTCATCTAATGTAGTAGGCTTATCTAAAGTTACTATTCTTCCAAGACCTGCTTTCTCATCTCTTTTATTAACCTCTAAAATCTCTGATGAGTCATAGCCTAATAATTTGGGTATACTATCATTTAAACCACTTTTAGCTGAATCTAAATTAGTATGACTTGAATATAAACTAATATCATTTTTTATAAGCTCTATTATCTTTCTACCTTGAATGGTATCAGTTGTTATATTATTTGGACGTCTAAATATAAGTGGATGATGAGTTATAATTAAATCTACATTATTTTCTTTAGCTTCCTCTACTACTTTTAATGTACAATCTAAAGCTAATAAAACCTTTTTAACTTCTTTCTCTCTATCCCCTACCATAAGACCTACATTATCAAAATCTTCTTTTAAAAAAGTAGGAGCTAAAGTTTCCATAACCTCTATAATTTCTTTCACCTTTTTCATATTATCACCTATAAATAATTTTTCATTCTATTTAGTATCTCTATTTTTTCACTAACTTCTGATTTTCTCTTTAGTGCTGATTCGCTATCATCTTTTATAAAGCCTAAAATCTTATTGTATTCTTCTATTTTATAATCAATATAATCTTTCATTAATGGATGTTTCTGTCTTAATAAAATTGGACTTATTTCATAGTATATGCTATCTAATTCTGTTGCATGACCTTCAGCTTTTTTTACCATAAATAGTTCATAGTAAATACCTTCATCAAAGCATAAATCCTCTTTAATTATTTCAAAATCATTTTTATAAAGATATTCTCTTAAAACTTCTGGATTTTGCGCTGGAATAAGTACTAAGTAATTACATGAAGCTGCTTTATTTAAATCTTTCTCTATTATATCTCTTATAAGATTACCGCCCATACCAGCAATTACAACTTCTTCTACTTCATTAACTTCTAATGGTTCAAAACCATTTCCTAATCTAAAATCTATTTTATCGTCTATTCCTTCTAAAATTGCATTTAGTTTTCCTTTAGCTAATGGATCTTTATTTATATCACAAGCTATAGCTTTCTCACATATCCCATTTCTTAAAGCAAGTAATGGTACATATCCATGGTCTGTTCCTATATCTGCTAATGTCGTTACCTTTTCTAGATTTGATACTATAAATTCTATTCTTTTGCTCTTATCCATTATTATTACCTCTGCGCTCTATTTTTTGTAAATATTAGCTTTTAAGCCTTAACTTAGTAAGAAGTTAAAACATTAGTGACTATCTAATATTTTAACTTCTTTAAATATAAATTATGTTATTTTTTAATTTTTATTTCTTATAAATTTAACCAATAAAATAGCACCGACTTTAGGTGCTATTTTACTAGTCTAAATAATCCTTAAGCTTTTTGCTTCTTGAAGGATGTCTAAGTTTTCTTAAAGCTTTAGCTTCAATTTGTCTTATTCTTTCTCTAGTAACATTGAACTCTTTACCAACTTCTTCAAGAGTTCTTGCTCTACCATCATCTAATCCAAATCTAAGTCTTAATACCTTTTCTTCTCTTGGTGTTAATGTATCTAGAACATTTATTAATTGTTCTTTTAACATTGTAAATGCTGCAGCTTCTGCCGGTGCTGGAGCATCATCATCTGGTATAAAGTCACCTAAATGTGAATCTTCTTCTTCACCTATTGGAGTTTCTAATGAAACAGGCTCTTGAGCTATCTTTTGTATTTCTCTTACCTTATCTACTGGTAAATCCATAACCTTTGATATTTCTTCTGGGTAAGGATCTCTTCCAAGCTCTTGAAGTAATTGTCTTTGTACTCTTATAAGCTTATTTATTGTTTCAACCATATGAACAGGAATTCTTATTGTTCTAGCTTGGTCTGCTATAGCTCTTGTAATTGCTTGCCTAATCCACCAAGTAGCATATGTTGAAAACTTAAAGCCTTTACGGAAATCAAATTTTTCTACTGCCTTAATAAGTCCAAGGTTTCCTTCTTGAATTAAATCTAAGAAAAGCATACCTCTTCCTACATATCTTTTAGCAATACTTACAACTAGTCTAAGGTTTGCCTCTGCTAATTTCTTTTTAGCATATTGGTCACCTTCTTCTATTCTTTTTGCTAGCTCCATTTCTTCTTCTGATGAAAGAAGTGGAACCTTACCAATCTCCTTTAAGTACATTCTTACAGGGTCATCAATAGCAATACCTTCAGGTATAGTAAGATCTAAATCTTCTTCTACTACTTCTACCTCTGCTGCTTGACCCTGAACTTCTATTCCCATAGATTCAAGAACCTCATAAATTTTTTCAATTTGTTCAGGTTCTAAATCAATATGGTCTATTTCATCCAAAATCTCTTTATATGTTAATACTCCTGCTTTTTTTCCTTTATCAAGTAGATTCTTTACTATAGACATCCTTCCATTTCTATCTTGGATATCTTTCTTCTTATTTGAAGCTGCTTTAGTCTTCTCTTCCACTACTTAATTACCTCCTTCCAGTACATTAGCCTAATTCAATTTTCCTCTTTTAAGTGTTTTACTAATTTTAGCCAACTCTATAGCTAAAGATATAGATTCTTCAATCTTTCCTTGATTTTCAAGGATTTTTTGTTGTTTCTTCAACTCTTCTATCCTTTGTTTCAATTTATAATTAGTAATTTCATTGATATAATCTTCTATTAATCTTTTTGTATCTTCCACATAAAACAGATTAATATCTTTAATTTTAATAAACTCTTTTATACTTTCAGCATTATTAAGTTGAGATTCAACAAAAGATATAACATTATCTTTATTTTCCCCTTTTGCTCTTTTAATAATAGTGAAAATTAATTTATGTTCTGGCAATACTAGGTCATTTTCATCTAATTTTTCTTCTATAAAGTCTAAATAATCATTATTTTCTAGAATAAGTTTTAATAAGGCTCTTTCAGCCTTTAAAAATGCAGGCTCTATATATAATTTTGTTCCATTTTCTCCCTTATTATTCACATTATTTCCATCATTATTGTCATTAATCCTTTTACTTAACATATCATATAAAATTTGCTCTTTAATTCCTGTATTTTCTGAAGCTTTCTTTATATAAACATCTTTTTCTAAAGGATCTAAGTCTGATAAAATATTCATAACTTTTTTAGCATATAGAATACTCGATTGACTATTTTTAAAATCTATTCCTTCTTCAGCCTTTTTTAGTCTATAGTCTATTAACGGTTCTGCAGAATTTATTAGTTTTAAAAATGCCTCTTTACCATTACTTCTCACAAATTCATCAGGATCTTTTCCTTGAGGTATTGATAATACTCTCACATCAAATCCAGCTGTTCTTAAAATTTCAAGCCCACGCATTGTTGCCATTTGACCTGCCATATCTGCGTCATAAGATATAACTACCTTATCAGCATATCTCTTGAGAAGCCTTGCCTGATTAATAGTAAGCGCCGTACCTAAAGATGCTACCACATTAGTTATACCATATTGGTGTAAAGTAATTAAATCCATATACCCTTCAACAATGATAAAATATCTCTCTTTCATATTATGCTTTAAAGCAAAGTTTAAGCCATATAAATTAGTCCCTTTTTGAAAAACCAATGTTTCAGGTGAATTTAAATACTTAGGCTTTGAATCATCTAATACTCTTCCACCAAATCCTATAACTTTTCCTCTATAATCAAACACTGGGAACATAACTCTATTTCTGAATCTATCATACTTTCTATTTTTTTCAGGATTTACAGAAAGCAACCCAGCTTCAATCATTAATTGTTCAGATATGTTTTTTCGTTTTAAATGATTCATAAGACTATTCCAGCTATTGTTTGCATATCCCAATCCAAAACTTCTAATAGTCTCTAATTTTATGCCCCTATTTAAGAAATATTCCTTTGCAGTATCATTACTCATCAAATTTGAAAAAAAGAATTTTCCCGCTTCTAAATTTACCCTATACAATAACTCTTTTTTTTGTAAGCTTTTATCTTTCTTTTCATTTTGAAGTTCTAATGTTATATTTGCTCTACTAGCTAAATATTTAACTGCATCTAAGAATGACATATTTCTATTTTTCATAACAAAACTTATCACATTCCCAGCTTCTCCACATCCAAAGCATTTATATATCTGCTTATCTTGAGAGACAGAAAATGAAGGTGACTTTTCATTATGAAATGGACATAGTCCCATAAAGTTTCTTCCAGACCTTTTAAGTCTTACAGTTTCCGAAATCACCTCTACAATATCATTCTCATTTTTAATTCTTTCTAGAATCTCTTCTGAAATCTGCAAGGAGACTCCCTCCTTACTTAATAAATTTTATTAATTACTTTGTATAAAATTCGACATTTTAAATCAAAATCCTTCTTTTCAATTTAAAAATTTAATATTAAATATATATTATTAATATTTTGTCGTCATTTTTATTATAATTCTATTTAAATTTTAAAAATCCTTTTTATTTTACAAATTTTATTCTGCCCAAAAATCATAAATTATACAACATTTTTAAAAGATAACAAACTTTGGTACAAATAATTCATTGAAAATACCTATACAGTAATCATCACTCATTCCTGCAATATAATCTGCTACTGCTCTTTTTAAGCCCTCTTCACTAGCAATTTTTCTATATAACTCCGGTAACTTTTCCTCATGCTTACAATAATATTCTAACAATTGATGCAAAATAAATTTTGCTTTATCTCTTTCTCCTTTAAGAACATCTCCTAAATATATATTAGCAAACATAAACCTTCTAAGTTCTACCATAGCTTCCTTAACTTCATTACTTTGGCCTACTTCATAAATATTATTTTCTAAATTTTTTATAGTTTCTTTTATCATATCCGATACTAAAACTTCTATTCTCTCAGAATGTGTTTTTCCTAAAACTTTTATTACATCTTTAGGCAAGTCCCCTTCATTTAATAGTTTTGCTCTTATCGAGTCATCTATATCATGGTTTAAATAAGCAATCTTATCACTATATTGAACGATTCTTCCTTCTAAAGTTTTAGCTTTATTTACACCCTCACTTAAACCACTATGATTTAATATTCCATCTATAACCTCATGTGTTAAATTAAGTCCACGTCCATCTCTCTCTAACTTTTTTACTACTCTTACGCTTTGCTCGTTATGTCTAAATCCACCTTCTAAAAATTCATCTAAAACTTCCTCTCCATTATGTGCGAAGGCAACATGCCCTAAATCATGCCCTAATGCTATAGCCTCGATTAAATTTTCATTAAGTCCTATACCAACACCAATAGTTCTTCCAATTTGAGCTACTTCAAGAGTATGAGTTAATCTTGTTCTATAATGATCACCAAATGTTTTAATATAAACCTGTGTTTTATGTTTTAATCTTCTAAATGATTTTGAATGTATAATTCTATCTCTATCTACCATAAAACAAGTTCTTATAGGATCTTTTTCTTCAAAAACTTCTCTTCCCAAACTTTCCGTGCTCAATATCGCTTGTTTAGCCAATGTCAAGTTTTCAAACTTTTCTATTTTCTCTCTTATATTCATTTAACTCACCTCAAGTATATTTATTCTATATTTTTCTCAAAAATCCTTTGTTTACTCTCTACATTTAAATAATATATGAAATCTACTATCACCTTATGTATATTTGCTAAATAAAACTAATATTATATATTAGTAAACAAAGATAAGGAGATATTTATATGGCTTCTGAGAAACTTTTATTTAATAATGATGGCTTGTCTTTAACTAATATAAAAAAATATATATTACCTCTTTTCTCATTAGAAAATGCTACTGTATCTATGATAAAGTTTAAAGATACTGATAAACAAAGAGCAGTTTTTAAGGTAGAAACCCAAAGTAATTCCTATTGTTTAAAAAAAGTGTATTATAACGAAGAAAATTTACTTTTTGTTTATTCTGCCATGGAGTGGTTATATAGAAATAATTTAAACGTCCCTAGGTTAATTCCTTCAAAAAATAATTCTAGGTTTGTACTCTTTAACAGCATGATTTTTATATTAACACCTTGGATTGACGGTGATAAATGTGACTTTGATAATCCTACTCACATAAATCTTTCTTGTCAGACACTTGGTAAAATACATAAAGTCTCAAAGAACTTTTTTCCTATAGAAGGGAGTACAGAAAGAAAAGGGCTTGAAGATTTCCACTTATCTACAAGCAAACACTTTAATCAACTTTTAGAGAATGCTAATTATGCAAGTACTATAAAGGATAGATTCTCTAATATTTATTTAGATAATCTTGATTATAACCTAGATTTAGCCAAACTGTCTTTGGAAATTTCATCCACAATAGACTCTTCAGAATTATCTACATCACTATGCCACGGTGACTATGTAAATAAAAATATAATTATAGATAATCAAAATAAGGTTTTTATCATAGATTTTGATAAGTGCAAATACGACTATAGTGCCTATGATTTATCTTATTTTTTAAGACGACTGCTAAAAAGACCTACAACTAATTGGGAAACAAAGATAACTATTGACGTTTTAGATAGTTATCTAAAAGAAAATTATCTTACACCTTCAGATTTTAAATATATATTAGCGTATTTAGCATTCCCTCAAAAATACTGGAAGATATCAAGAGACTATTATAAGAATATAAAGAAATGTAATAAAAAATCATTTGTTACACTTTTAGAGAAAGGCCTTGACAGAACTTCAAATCAACTAGAATATGTGAAAAATATGATTGTAGTTCTAGAAAAATATTATAACGTTAAATTTTAAAAAGGAAGTGTTTCCACTTCCTTTTTTTGTATTTTAACTATCTTGGATTTTTAACTTGAGCTTGTGCTGCAGCAAGTCTAGCAACTGGCACTCTGAATGGTGAACAAGATACGTAGTTTAATCCTACATTGTGGCAGAATTCTATTGAAGATGGATCTCCACCGTGTTCTCCACAAATACCAAGTTTAATATTTGGTCTTGTTGATTTTCCTTTTTCTACTGCTATTTTAACTAATTGTCCAACACCATTTTGGTCTAATTTAGCAAATGGATCTTGCTCATATACTTTTCTTTCATAATAGTCATTTAAGAACTTAGCAGCATCATCTCTTGAGAATCCAAATGTCATTTGAGTTAAGTCATTTGTACCAAATGAGAAGAATTCTGCTTCTTTAGCAATTTCATCTGCTGTTACAGCTGCTCTTGGGATTTCTATCATAGTACCTACTAGGTATTCAAGCTTAACTCCCTTTTCTTCCATAACAGTTTCAGCTGTTCTAACAACTATATCCTTAACGAATTTTAATTCCTTAACATCTCCAACAAGTGGGATCATTATTTCTGGAACAATATTATATCCTTTATTATTCTTAACTTCAATAGCAGCCTCTATTACAGCTCTAGTTTGCATTTCAGCTATTTCAGGATAAGATACAGCTAATCTACAACCTCTATGCCCCATCATTGGGTTAAACTCATGTAAGCTTTCAACTGTAGCTTTTAAATCTTCAAAAGTTAATCCCATAGTCTTAGAAAGTTCTGCGATTTCCTCATCTGTATGAGGTAAGAATTCATGTAGTGGTGGATCTAAGAATCTAATTGTTGCTGGCATTCCTTCTAATGCTTCATAGATTCCTATAAAGTCTTCTCTTTGCATTGGAAGTAATTTTTCAAGAGCAACTCTTCTTTCTTCTTCATTCTTAGCTACTATCATTTCTCTCATAGCCATTATTCTATCTTCAGCAAAGAACATATGCTCTGTTCTACAAAGACCTATACCTTCAGCTCCAAACTCAACTGCTTGCTTAGTATCTCTTGGAGTATCAGCATTAGTTCTTACTTTTAATGTTCTTATTTCATCTGCCCATCCCATGAATGTAGCAAAGTGTCCAGAAATTTCAGGAGTAACTGTATCAATAGCTTCTCCGTAAACATTTCCTGTTGAACCATCTATTGAAATGTAATCTTCAGCAGTATAAACTTTTCCGTTTACTTCTAAAGTTCTTGCTTCTTCATTAACCTTTAAAGCTCCACAACCAGCTACACAGCAAGTTCCCATACCTCTAGCAACAACTGCTGCATGAGAAGTCATTCCTCCTCTTACTGTTAAGATACCTTCAGCTGCTATCATACCTTCAATATCTTCTGGAGAAGTTTCAAGTCTTACTAAAACTACTTTTTCTCCTGCTGCAGCTCTTTCTTTAGCTTCTTCAGCAGTAAATGATATCTTACCACAAGCAGCTCCTGGAGATGCTGGAAGTCCTTTAGCTATAGGTGTAGATTTCTTTATTTCAGTAGTATCAAATGTTGGATGTAATAAAGAGTCTAATTGCTTAGGTTCTACCTTTAATATAGCTTGTTCCTTAGTTAACATACCTTCTTCAACTAAATCAACAGCTATCTTTAATGCAGCTTGAGCAGTTCTCTTACCATTTCTAGTTTGAAGGAAGTATAATTTACCTTCTTCTATAGTGAACTCCATATCTTGCATATCTCTGTAGTGGTTTTCTAATGTATGAACTATATCCATAAATTGTTTGTATATAGCTGGGTTTTGTTCTTCTAATTTAGCTATTGGAAGTGGTGTTCTTATCCCTGCAACAACATCTTCACCTTGTGCATTCATTAAGTATTCACCATATATTTCTTTTTCACCAGTAGCAGCATTTCTTGAGAATGCAACTCCTGTTCCTGAAGTTTCTCCCTTATTACCAAATACCATTTGTTGAACGTTTACCGCAGTTCCCCATTCTCCTGGAATGTCATTTAATCTTCTATAAACTATAGCTCTTGGGTTATCCCATGATCTAAACACTGCAGTAACAGCTTCTATTAATTGTTTTTTAGGATCTTGGATGAACTCTTCACCTTTTTCCTTTTTGTATAATTCTTTATATTTAACAACTAATTCTTTTAAATCATCTGCTGTTAAGTCAGTGTCAAAATGAACCCCTCTATCTTCTTTCATTTCATCAATAAGATTTTCAAATAATCTCTTTTCAACTCCCATAACAACATCTGAGAACATTTGAATAAATCTTCTATATGAATCATATGCAAATCTTGGATTATTAGTAAGTTTTGCCATAACTTCAACTGAAGTATCATTTAATCCAAGGTTTAATATTGTATCCATCATACCTGGCATAGAAACTCTAGCCCCTGATCTTACTGAAACTAACAATGGATTTTCTAAGCTACCAAACTCTTTCCCAGTAGTTTCTTCAAGCTTTTTAATATTTTCTTGTATTTCTTCTATTATTGCATCTGATATTTTCTTACCATCTTCATAATACTTGTTACAAGCTTCTGTTGTTACTATAAATCCTTGTGGCACTGGGATCCCTAGTTTGGTCATTTCTGCTAAATTTGCTCCTTTACCTCCAAGAAGGTTCTTCATTGTTTCATCGCCTTCACTGAAAAGGTAAACATACTTCTTTTTATCCATCTCAATACTCCTCCGTTCAATACAATTATAAATATATATACTATCGAAGCTCGGCTCCGTAGCTAACCCATTTTATAAATTTTATTGTTCTATACCATTTTTTATACCCGTTAATTTTTTATACCCGTTTTTTTATTACCCTAATTATTTTCTCCAAGTTTTACAAATAACTTTGTAATATTAGTCTTTGATATTTTACCCACAATTTTGTACTCGTCTTTTTCTTTTGAACTATCTTCAATTTTTTCTACTATTGGTATACTATCAATTTCATGTTCTATTATTTTCTTTGCTAATGAATATGCACTATCTTCTTGAAAACCATATATTATATTTGGCATTCTAGTCATAATAACTCCTACTGGAACCTTATGTATATCTGTTCCACCTATTGCAATTTTTAAGAAATCTTTTCTTGAAACAGCGCCTACTAAAACATCATTGTTTTCAACGAAAATTGTACCTATATCATTTAAAAATAAAAACACAATTGCATCATATACCGTTGTTGCTTCATTTACCGTAGCTGGTTTAGACATTATAGTTTCAGCTTTAATATTTGATAAATTATCTAATATATCACTATTTAACTTACGTCCTACATATACGTAACCAACCTTAGGTCTAGCATCTAATATCCCAATCATAGTTAAGATGGCTAAATCTGCCCTTAATGCTGCTCTAGTTACACCTAATTTACTTGCTAAAGCTTCACTTGTGACAGGCTGTCCTTCTTTAACTAATCTAATTATCTCTTCTTGTCTTGATGTTAATTTCACTTTACCCCTCTTTTCGACTTTTTAGGGAATATTCAGACAATTTAGATTTATTTGATATTTACAGTATAATTATAACATTTTATCAAATTTTGACTATACTTAATTTTCTGAAAAATCAGTCAAATTAGCTGATTATCCCCTATTTCTTCTATTTACTGGAACTATACCCCTGTTTATCTATTAATTGCTTCCTTTTTCTTCCTCTTCAAAATTTACAGTATACACAAATGTGTTATTATCGTTCTCTTTAGAAACTATATTCTTATCATATTTTTTTAATGCATCAATGTTAACTTCTGATACTTTTTCTTTAACTACATCCGCAATATCTGAAGCCTTATCTTTTGCATCATTAACTGCCTTAGATATATACTTATTCACCACTTCTACAGTTCCATCTGCTTTAGTTATTTCTATCGTTACTTTTGTTACTACAGCTGCAACAACTACAAAAGCCAAAATTGGTGGAATTATAACTGCAATAACAGCAGCTGCTATACCAGCATTAACAGGGACATCTACAATTGTATCTCCATCTTTTGATACTTTTATTCTTGATATATTCCCCTTATTTATTAAATCTTTAAGCCAAGCTTTAAGTTCAGCTATTGTTTCTGTATTGTTATTAACAGTACCACCAGTACTATTTTCAGCTCCAATACCATTTTCATATTTTTCTTTAGCCTTTTCTTCTAAAAGAATTATAGCATCTAAAACATCACCATTTGTAAGTTCTAAAGCGCTCTTAGCCTCTGCATAAGATACTCCAGTTCTTTCTTTAACTTTATCAACTTGTTCTAATGTTATTTCCATATTTCTCACTACTCCTTAATATAATTTAACATCTCTAAACTCTTAGGACGTTTTGAATAATTTGAATAAATTATATACGTTATAACTTTCTCAATCTGTTTTTTAACTTCATCCGTTAGATTTAATCTATAAACCTTATCCATTGGTGTATTGTTTAAAAATCTCAAAGCACTATATGCAGCTCTAGATATATAAATTCCACCTACTTTATTACATTCATCACATACTCCCCCAAAATTATTTAATGAGATATACGTAGATGAATTTATAGGTTTTTTACATATGCTACAGTTATCAAATACCAATCCATATCCTGTTGCTTTTAAAACTCTTAATTCAAAAGATCTTATTAAAAGTTCATAATCTAAAGCATCAGTATTTAATAAATATAGACATGTTATAAAATCTTTAAAAAGATTAAAATTTTGTTCTCCATCTTCTACACAAATGTCTATAAGCTCACATACGTAAGAAGAATATGTAAGCTTATCTAAATTATCTAATAATCCTTGAAAAGAATTTATAATTTTACCTTCTTGAAGATTATAGAGGTTTTTTCCCTGAAAAAGTGAATAATCAGCAAAGCAAAGAGGCAAAGTCATAGATAAGAATTTGCTTTTACTTTTCTTTGACCCTCTTGCTATAGCTGTAACTTTTCCGGCAGCCTCTGTATATATCCAAATAAGCTTATCATTTTCTCTATAATCCTGTGATTTCAAAACAACACCTTTAGTATTTAAAAGTGCCAATAAATCCACCCCTAATTATTTCATTTTCTTATATCCTAATTCCTTAAGTAAAAGATTATTATCTCTCCATTCTTTTCTTACTTTAACCCATATTTTTAAGTTAACTTTAGCACGTAAGAATCTCTCTATCTCATATCTTGAAGTTTCCCCAATTTTCTTTAAGCTAGTTCCGTTTTTTCCTATAATTATTCCTTTATGAGAATCTTTTTCACATATAAGATCTACTTCTATATGATATGTTCCATTTTCTTTTTGTTTCATCTGAATAACATCAACAGCTATTCCATGAGGCACTTCATCTCTAAGATTTCTTAAAGCCTTCTCTCTTACTATTTCAGATACTATAAATCTTTCTTGAACATCTGTTATCATGTCCTCTGGATAGTATTGAGGTCCTTCAGGCATATAATCTTTCATTAAGTTAACTAAAGTATCTACATTTTTACCCTTTAATGCTGAAATCGGAATTATTTCTTTAAAGTTATACTCTGCTGAATACATTTGTAGAGTCTTAGCCACCTTTTCATGACTATTTTCATCAACCTTATTAACAACTAAAAATACTGGTGCCTTTTGTTCTTTTAAAGCTTCTAAAATGAACTTATCTCCTCTTCCGATCTCTTCATCTGGATTTATTAAAAATAATACTAAATCTACTTCTTTAATAGATTCCTTTGCTGAATTAACCATAAATTCACCAAGCTTATGCTTTGGCTTATGTATTCCTGGTGTATCAACGAAAACTATTTGATAGTCCTCACCTGTTAATATAGTTTGAATATTATTTCTTGTAGTTTGGGGTTTATTTGATACTATTGATAATTTTTCCCCCATTATTTGATTTAGTAGTGTTGATTTCCCTACGTTTGGTCTACCAACTATTGTTACGAATCCTGATTTATACATTAATTTCCTCCTAACCATTTAAATCTTTCTTTGAAAAGATTCCTGGTAATATTTCATCAAATGTTTTTACTAAATAATCATTTTCATTTTTTATTATTATAACAGGTATAGATGTATCTACTACAAACTCAGCAATTACCTGTCTACATATACCACATGGATATGTATAAGCGTTTGTATCTCCAACTACAGCTATAGCCTTTATTTCTCTATTTCCTTCATACACACCTTTAAAAATTGCAGTTCTTTCTGCGCAATTAGTTCCACCAAAAGATGCATTCTCTATATTACATCCTGTATATATATTTCCATCTTCAAATAAAACTGCTGCTCCAACTTTAAAATTTGAATATGGGCAATATGCTTTTTCTCTTGCTTCTAATGCTTTTTTAACTATTTCTTTGTAATCCATATTTTCAGCCTCCATTCTTAAATAGTATATCACATTTAAATTTATTGTCTTCAAATATCATAAATTTTTTTAAATATTTTTTATTTCCATAACTGAATTAATGAACAAACTATTATGTCTAAATCAAAAATTTAGAGACTCACTTATAGTTTAAATATAGTGAATATAAAAAGCGTTAATAAAACACCCAAAAGTGCTCCTACAATAACCTCAAAAACTGTATGCACTTCTGAGTCAACTCTACTTTGAGCTGTTATAAAAGCCATTAAGTAAGCTAATATTATACATATTGGTTCTTCTGTAATTAATGAAATAGCAGTTGATAAAGAAAATGCTAAAGCACTATGCCCACTTGGCATTCCTCCCTTTAAAGGAGTTCCTTCTCCATATATAGCTTTTATTATAACAGTTGCTAAACTAACTATTACAAGAGCAATAAATATCATATATGGTTCTGAATTTTTCATTTTATGAATAACTCCATAAGATATTTCTTCGAATTTATCCCAAAATATAATATATCCAACTAAGACTGCATTTATAGCAGTTATCAACACTGCCCCTGCTGCAGTGTTTTTCGCAACTTTTGCTAATGGATGATAATAATTAGTATTTAAATCTATAGCTGCTTCAATAGCTGTATTTATCATCTCAGCCACAAATACACTTGTTATAGTTAAAGCTAAAATTAAAAATTCCACTTTTGATAAATCAACAAAAAAACATGCTAATAAAACTATAACCGCTCCAATAGTGTGTATCTTCATATTTCTTTGAGTTCTTATAGCATAAATTATACCATTTATAGCATGATTAAAACTCTCCAACAACTTTCTCACTCCCATAATTCTCACCCTTTTAATTATCTCTTTATATCTAACCCATTTAATATTTCCTCTTCTCTAGTTCTCATTATCTTCTTTTCATCTTCTTCCATATGATCATAACCAAGTAGATGTAATATAGAGTGTACAACTAAATAGCATACTTCTCTTTTAAATGAGTGATTATATTCTATACTTTGTTCCATAGCTCTCTCTAACGACAATACCATATCACCTAAAACTAACTCATCTCCATCCATATACATAACATCAAACTTCTTATCTTTATATACGTCCTTAAAAAATTTGCCTTTTGGATAATCTAGCATAGGAAAAGATAATACATCTGTAGCTTTATCTATATTTCTAGTTTCTTTGTTAATTTCTCTAATCTTTTCGTTGTTCACAAATAATAATGAGATTTGACACTTTTGTTTTACCTCCTCTTTTTCTAAAGCATAAATACAAACCTCTTCTAGTTCCCTTATAAATTCTTCTGTAACCTCTATTTGATTTTGTCTATTATCTGTATATAACATATTTTTCTCCTTTAATTCAAAATTTATTTTAATAAAATGGGAAGGTAAAAACCTCCCCGAATATATTGTTATTTTTCTTTTGGATATTCTACCCTTTGATGATAAACACCAATTAAAACTTTCAAGAAACATTTCTTTATATTTTCTATATCTCTTAAAGTTAAATCAGAATCTATTAATTGATCTGATTGTAATTTATCTTTAAAGATATTATTGACCATTTCCTCAATTTTCTCTTTAGTAGGCATAGGAATCGATCTAACAGCAGCCTCAACACTATCAGCTAACATTATTATTGCTGCTTCTTTAGTTGATGGAATTGGTCCACTATATCTAAAGTCTTCTTCTTTTATTTCATCAGGATTATCAGAGGAATTCTTTAAAGTATAATAAAAATACTTAACTAGTGTTGTACCATGATGCTGTATAATTATATCTTGAATAACTTCTGGTAATTTATACTCTTTTGCTAATTCCAATCCGTCTTTAGCATGAGAAATGATAATTTGAGTACTCAAAGTTGGCTTTATTCTATTATGCGGATTTTCTCTTCCCATAAGATTTTCTCCAAAGAATATAGGCCTCTTAAGCTTACCAATATCATGATAATACGATCCAATTCTCGCTAAGATAGGATTTGCATCAACAGCCTCTGCTGCTACTTCAGCTAAATTTGCAACCATTAAGCTATGATTATAAGTCCCTGGAGCTTCCATTAACAACCTTTTTAATAATGGACTATTTGGATTTGATAACTCAAGCAATTTCATATTAGTGACTATCTTAAAAGCACTCTCTAGAAAAGGTGTAAAGCCTATGGCAAATATACCCGATAATAATGCACCTAAAATAGAAAAAGTAACTTCAGACACAATCATCTTAAAATTATTTGATACTAATAACCCTGTAGCTAATGTAACTATTGCAGAAGCTATAACCATATATAAAGTCGCTTGCAAAACTTCATTTCTACCATTTACCTTTTTTATCGATGTGCAAGCAACTATTATATTAACTATCCCTAAAATAATCACTTGTGGATTAAAACCTGTAATAATTGCTATGAAAACTAAGTTCAATGTATTTAATACAACTGATAGCTTATAATCTAATAATAAAGTCATAATTAAAGCAGTACATCCTATTGGAATTACAAAAGGTGAAACAAAATTTAATGACCTCGCCATAATTATAGATACTATATTTAAAATAACAATCATAAATACTACTTTAGTATTTAATAAAAGGCTTAATCTTTCCTTCTTCATATATAGATATTGAAGTTCTAATGTTAATAATACGAGTACAGCTAAAACTATATAAATGAATAAGTATCCTTTATCTACTCCATCGCCTAAAATACCAAGCTCTGTTAATATTTCAATTTGAGATTGAGTTATTGGCTCTCCCTCTTTTACAACTATTTGATTTTTTTTGATATACTCTTTTGGTGCTAATTTTAGAGCTTCAGTAATTTTTTCATCAGTTTTATCTTTATCGAATACCCAGTTAGGTTTTATTTGAGAATACGCCATGTCTTTTAATATATTCTTCAAGTTTTCATCTAACTCAGATACATCTATTATATCATTAGCAATATTTTTAGCATCATCAATAGTTTTTGCCTCTATATCTTCATCATTTTCATCTTTAATATTATTTTCATAAACCTTTTCTAAAGCACTCAATAATATCCATTGCATCTCTGTAGCTTTTTCATTAGTTATCGATAATAATGTCTTATAATTATTATCAGTTAACGTAAAACTATCTAATTTTTTCAAAGTTTCTATCTTTTCTTTTTCAGATGCTTCACTACTTTTTAAATTTATTAATTTAGTAAAAAATGTTGTTACATTTTTACTCGCTTCAATTTTTACTTCACCTTTTAATGAATATACCTTCTCAACACCTTCTATTATCTCATTTTCTTTAGCTTTAGTCGCCTCTTGATTAATTATGTCTCTCGGTGCTTTTATATCTACTTCCGCTATATCTCCAGCCTTCAAATCATATTTATTTGGAGCAACAGCTGTAAGCATTATAAAATAAGTTATTATAAAAACCATAGTAAACAAAAAACTTCTACACCATTTTTCCTTAGAATCTCCAAAACCTTTTTCATCCAACTTTTTCATGTGCTCACCTTCTCATCCCATTATATGTTAATATTGTACAGGAATATCGTTCACTATATTTTTTTCTACTACAAAAACTACTTTTATAGTTAAATTCCCATCACTATCTAGTTGCTTCTTTACAATCTTATCTACTACTTTAGAATCTCTAGTAAGGTCTTTTTTCAATGATTCTTCTAAACTTTCTATAGCTATTTTTTCGGCTTCTTCTTCAGTAATATCTACTTCTTTTTCTATTCTCTCATAATATACCACTTCATTAAATATTTTTCCACTCTTTTCTATTCTATCATACTCTTTAAAGTCTTTTATAGCCTTCTTTAAATATATTTTTTTTCCAAATATACTAATGTAATATTCTGTTTCTCTTTCTCCACTTCTTTCAAGCTTTGTGCCAGTTAATTTTAACTGCATTGTTTTTTCATAAAAAGTATTAGCTATAACAATCCCCCTAGGTGCAATAATATATTCTTGCCCTTCTTTACCATCTATGCCTTCTATTAATACATCTCCCTTTTTAACCATTTGTTCCTGTTTAACTGCTGATCTTCCAGCATAGGTATATACCTTAACTACTTCTCCATCCTCGGTAGCAACTAGATTTCCATATTGCCCATTCCATTCTGTAGGAGGATTTATTTTTTCTTCTATGGTTACATTCAAAGTAGATCCCTCTACTCTTACTCTAAGCCAAAGTATCTCACTATTGGCATTTTCCAACTTCTTTTCTATATCTTCAACAACTATATCACTTTTGGCCATTCCTGGCTTTATCCCTATTTCTTTTAGTTGCTGTCTTATTTCAAATGGTGATATGTTTTCTTGTACATTTATATCTATTGCCCAAACATAATTAGATAATAAAAATATTACCACTAAAAATAACATCAACCCAACCACTAAAGAAATTTTACCTCTCATATTTCTAAACCAAAATATGAATCCCCTTCTTTTTACTATACTAATTTTGCCACCAAGAGTTTGTATAACTTCACAAACTTCTTCATAATTAATATAATCTATATCTAATCTTATAGTAGAAATATTTTTCTTATTTATTTTATATATGTTTATATTTCTATTCCAAAATATGTTCAAAATCCTATCCGGATTTAGAAGTTTTATCTCTACCGTTATTCTCCCTGCTCTAATATTATTCATCCCCATACTAATCACTCCTCATAAGATATTGAAGCAAACTTTCCACTAATAGTTATTGTTGATGTTGCTATATATAATATTTCAAAACCTTCTCCTTTTATAGATATTGGCCCTAACTTACTATTTACCCTTATCTCATCTTCATTAAAAGTTAATATGCCTTTATGATTTTCTATAGTAACTTCTTCTTTACCTATAACTATTATCTTGGGTACATCTAATACAACATCTTTTGGAAGATCTAACTTTTCAATTAGTATAGTTCTTTTTTTATTTAACTTTTCCCCCATTTTATTTCCTCCTAATTAAAGTCTCTCAATGTACTTTATGATAAAGTAAGGAATAAAATCACAAAATAATAAAAAAAGAACTCAATTTACATTGAGTTCTTTTTCATTATCTTAATAGTTATAATTTCTAACTTATAAGTCTTCAAATCTACTTTGCATTAAAATAATTGGCATAACTGATAAAATAAGTTAACCTATATTTTTAATGTGATTATCCCTTTATCTGTAGCTGTGTTTATACAATTTATAAATTCTATTTATTTAATTGCTGAGGAAGGTAACTTATAAAGATTTAAATATTATAAATCTTTTATAATTCAGTTATCAAATTAAATTCAATAAATACCTTTTATTTTTGCTAAAACCTAGAAATCTATAAAAAACAACCTGGTATTACTATTTTCATTTCATTAATAACATAGCAGATTTTTCACAACTATATTCTTGATATAGTTATTTAATTCATATAGTTATTATCTAATTAATAACATTACAAATGAATACTACTTAAACTTTCTCTTTCTTGCAGCTTCAGATTTTTTCTTTCTCTTTACGCTTGGTTTTTCGTAGTGTTCTCTCTTTCTTACTTCTGAAAGAACTCCAGCTCTAGCGCACTTTCTCTTAAATCTTTTTAAAGCACTTTCTAGTGTTTCATTTTCTCCAACTTTAATTTCTGACATCTATTATCCCTCCCTCCGCTAGCTCAAATTAATTTTTAACTCAGCTACGGGCTTAATAACACACGCTATATTATATAATATTTAGACTTAAACTGTCAATAATAAATAACTTTTCTAGCCTGGTGGCCATTGCAATCCTCTTCCAGCAAGAATATGGAAATGCATATGTCCTACTGTTTGACCTCCATCTTCACCACAGTTATTTACTATTCTATAGCCACTCTTATCAATTCCAAGCTCTCTTGTTATTTTATTAATTACAAGGAAAATATGTGCAACAATTTCACAATTTTTTTCATTTATTTCATTTGCACTTACTATATGCTCCTTCGGAATTACTAAAAAATGAACTGGTGCTTCTGGACTTATATCATAAAAAGCTAAAACCTTATCATCTTCATATATTTTCTTAGATGGAATTTCACCTTTTATTATTTTACAAAAAATACAATCCTCCATAAATTCACCTCCTTTTATTAGTTATAAATAACAAATGATAAGTTATACATAAAAAATATGAAATTTATTAAAATCTATTAAAGAAATCTTCTAAATAATAATTAACGTATTTTTATTTTAACCTAACTTTGTAAGCTTTCTTGTAAACCTATCACTTGTCACTATCTTAAACCATTTCTGCTATTGCATAATCTTTTTCTGCTTTTTCTAGCTTAACATCTACTATTCTACCAGTAATATTAGCTGCCATGCAATGAACTTCAACTTTTATATAATTTCTTGTATACCCTTCGTATACATCTTCTTTTCCTTTTACTTGCTGTTCAAATAAAACATCCATTTCTCTATCTATAAACTTCTCAGTAAAAGCTTTTTCATTTATGTCATTTAACTCTATAAGTTTTTTGCTTCTCTCATCTTTAACTTTCCCATCAATTTGGTTTGGCATATCAGCAGCCTTAGTTCCTTTTCTTGGGCTATACTTAAAGATATGAGTTTTTGTAAGCTTTATTCTCTTTAAGAATTCGTAAGTTTCATTGAACTCTTCTTCTGTCTCTCCTGGAAAACCAACTATTACATCTGTTGATATTGACACATCTGGAAGTGTTTCTCTTAAAAGATTTACTGAATCCTCATATTCTTTTGCAGTATATCTTCTATTCATTCTTTTTAATGTAGCATCACAACCACTTTGAAGAGAAAGATGGAAGTGAGGACAAAGCTTCTTAAAGCTTTTTATTTTTTCTATAACTTCTGGAGTGAAGAATGCAGGTTCTATAGATCCTATTCTAATTCTTTCTATCCCATCAATTTTTTCAATTTCTTCAATTATTGAAATTAAATTTACATTACCTTCTAAATCTAATCCGTAAGATGCTGTATGTATTCCAGAAAGTATAACTTCTTTGAATCCATTTTTAGCAAGCTCCCTTACTTCAGAAAGTACCTTGTTTGGATCTTTTGAACATACTGAACCTCTTGCATATGGAATAGTGCAATATGTACAAAATCTATTACATCCATCTTGTATCTTTAAAAATGCTCTAGTTTTATCTTGATAATCTTCTATTTTTAAATCTTCAAAAACTTTGTTTTGAAGGACCCCTTGCACGTGTACCTGAGATTTTCCTTCATCTTTAGCTTTGTTTACATAGTAAACTACATCACCTTTATTTCTAGTTCCTAAAACTACATCCACTCCTGGGATTTCAGAAACTTCTTTTGGTGACATTTGTGAATAACATCCAACTGCTGCTATTATTGCTTCTGGATTAGTTCTTCTTGCTCTACTTATTATCTGTCTTGATTTTTTATCTCCCATGTTGGTTACAGTACAAGTATTTATTACATAAACATCAGAAAACTGATCAAAGTCTACCACTTCATAACCTTCTCTTATAAACTTTTCTGCCATTGCTTCTGATTCATATTGATTAACTCTGCAACCTAATGTAGCAAACGCAACTTTCATTAAATTACTCCTCCTAAATCACTAAGCTCATATTGAATTAAAGATGCTGCTACAAATCCAGCTGTCTCTGTTCTTAAAATTCTCTTGCCTAAAGTTATTATATGAGCACCTTTATCTTTTAGTCTAACAATTTCTTCCTCTTCAAATCCGCCTTCAGGACCAACTAATATTCCTACAGTTTTTATATCTCTTAAATTTATATTATCTTTTCTTAAATTGTTTATTAGAGTCTTTATACCAAACCCTTCTGCATTTTCATAAGGTACTAACATTAAATCTAATGTATCTATCTCTTCTAAAACATCATTAAAATCCATTGGTTCTAAAACCTTAGGAACAATACTTCTTTTGCTTTGCTTTGCTGCTTCAAGAGATATTCTATTTAATCTATCTAACTTCTTAAATTCACCTTTTAGTTTTACATCAACTCTTGAAGTTATTACTGGCTTAAACTCGTAAACTCCAAGTTCAGTACCCTTTTGAACTATAAGATCCATCTTTTGACTTTTAGGAAGTCCTTGATAAAGAGTTATCTTTATATCACTTTCATTACTTCCTTCTATAGTTTTAATTATATTTAATGTTACTTCTTGCTTATTAACACTATTTATTGTAGCTAAATATTCTGTGCCTTCACAATTATTTAAAACTACTTCCTCACCTGATGTTAATCTTAACACCTTCATTATATGCTTAACATCATCACCTATTATTTTTCCTACATTTTCATTTATTAATTCTTTTGCCGTAAAAAATTTATGCATACTTTTCACCTTTAAAGACTATTTTAATTTTGCAACTATACAGTTCCATTCTCCATCTCTATTTTTCTCTATTACTTCAAAACCTGAAGCTTCTAGCTTATCAACTACCATATCTACTCTATCATGAATAATTCCAGACGTTATAAAATATCCATTTTGCTTTAACACTCTCTTAACATCATCTGTAAGAATACAAATTATTTCAGCTAATATATTAGCAACTACTACATCGGCTTTTCCTTCTATAACTTCAACTAAGTTTCCGTGTAATATTTCTATATTATCTAAGTTATTATATTGAACATTTTCCAAAGAAGATTCTACAGCAACAGGATCTAAATCAACCCCTACAGCTTTTTTAGCTCCTAACTTAGCCGCTGCTATAGCAAGTATTCCTGATCCACACCCTACATCAAAAACAACACTTTCTTCTTTAACATACTTTTCTAATGATTGTATGCACATTCTAGTAGTTTCATGAGTTCCTGTTCCAAAAGCCATTCCTGGGTCTAAATTGACAACTAACTCACCATCTTTTTCTTCGTATTCTTCCCATATTGGCTTAACAACTATTTTCTCACCAACTTTAGAAGGCTTATAATATTTCTTCCAATTATTTGCCCAATCTTCTTCATGAACCTTTTCTGATTCTAACTTTCCTTCTCCAAGGTTTATTCCCATTTCTTTTAATTCTGAAAGTCTTTCATCTATGTATTTAAGAACTTCTTCTATATTATCTTCTTCTGAAAAATACGCTTTAACAACAGCAGCATTTCCTTTATGTTCTAAAATATTTATATCAGCAAAATCCCAAGTTAATGGTCCTTGCTCTCTTCCTAATATATCGTTTGGATCCTCTATTGCAACACCTTTGCAGTCTAAGCTATAAAAAATACCTGATACTGGCTCTAAAGCCTCACTTGTAGTTATAACTCTTACTTCAATCCATGTTCCTTCCATGTATATCATCCTCTCTTATTTTTTCCTATGACTAATTCTATATTCTACACTTATGTAAAGATAAAGTCTATATCTAATTTCTATTAAAAGCCATATTAAAAAGAGCCGTATAAACAGCCCTTTTTACATTTTAATTAAATTACAATTGTTTTGGCTTCCAGCTTAATAACATTTCCTTTATATTTTCTCTTTCTTTTATTTTCTACTTTTAATTTTCCATGTGATAAATTGAATACAATCGCACATGTGGACATAAATAATATTCCTAACTGCGGTGCATATAACGAACAATCAACTAACCCTTGAACTATCACAATCACATTTAGCGCCACTAATAATGGTACTAATGGTTCTTTTGTTTTATAAAGCTTAAATAAATCTTTAAACATCTTTAGCTTTATATATAAATACATACATAATCCAATTAATCCCGTAGATACCCAAAATGTTAAGTAAATATTATGTGAGTGTATACTATTTCCATTGTTATAGAAAAATTCTTTCCCATGTTCTAATGTAGCTAACGTCCCCCATCCCATTAAGGGCTTTTGAGCTATCATCTTTAAAGATCCAGTCCATATATCATATCTCGAAGAAAAAGAAATTCTAAGCTCATTAAAAACAGCTTTACTATCACCTTTACTTTCTAATATTAAAAACATTGATATAATAGTAAAAATGCTTAATCCTAAAATTATCATCTTTCTCTTATCTTTTAAACTCTTTAAAACATAGTAACAAATAAACGCCGCTACAAAAGCTACAAGAGCACCTGATGATTCTGTCAGTAAAAGTGCTATCAATATTATAGCAATGCATAGAGTATAAATATTTTTTTGTTTTTTTCCACTTGTTATTGCTCTTAAATATAAAGCTATAAATATAGCACTTGCAAACCAAGCCCCAGCCATATTAGGATTACCATAAGCACTAATAACCCTATCATTGAATGGATTTGAAAACTCTCCAGTTTTTCTAAAAATATAAAAATATACTCCCTTTTCTATTATTCCATTAATTGCCGTTAAAGCAGTTAGATAGATAGAATATTTAAAAGTCTTATGAATTCTTCTTATACTTATAAAATATCTCTGTCCCAAAAATCCTATAGCAAAGTACATAAGCAACATACTTGATCCTAAAAATGATAATACACTTTCATTTATAATCGCCACTATAAGAGACCAAATAAACAGCACTAATAGACCTATATTTAAATAGTTTTTTTCTATTTTACCTTTATTCTTAAACATTAAATACGTTGCATAGATTCCTGGAATAATAGAAGTAATAGGAGAAAATACAATCATCGTTACAAAAAATATCATAATCTTATCACCATTATTCCTTATTTCTTTTCAAAGCACTCGTACAAGTATACAGTTATTATAATTTAAATTCAATGAAATTTTCTTTAAAATTTCATTACATTATTGTCACTTTTATCTAGTAAACATATACATTGGATACCTACCATAATTGTTTGTTAAAAAAAATATAAAGTAAAAAGACTGTATTATCCAGTCTTTTTATTTTTAGAAATTTAGCCTATTTATATTCTGCAATTAAAAATTTTGTTTTTATACCTTGTTTCGTGAACATTTCTTCATGTTCTGTAACAACATTTCCCTCAAATCCACTATTGTGTAGATCATATGTTATATATTTTATATCTAAATTACACTCTTTAAAGTACTCTAATGATTCTTCAAATAACTCATCGTCATCTGTTTTAAACCATATTTCACCTTCTTTTTTTAAGAAAGTCTTATACTTGTTTAACTGTCTAGTGTGAGTTAATCTTCTCTTCTTGTGCCTATCTTTTGGCCAAGGATTACAGAAGTTTATATATATTCTATCTACTGTATCATCTTCACTTAGCATATCATCAATAAGAGCTATCTCCTGAGACATTAAGGCAACATTGTTTAATTTATGGTTCTTTTCTTCATATGCCTTTTCTATGTTTCTTTTAGCTAATACTAATACCTCATCCTTTATATCTACGGCAATATAGTTTATATCTGGATTTTCAGATCCATGGACAGCCATAAACGTTCCTTTTCCACAACCTAATTCTAAATAAATAGGATTATTATTCTTAAAGAATTCTTTCCATTTTCCTTTATACTCACTAGGTTTCTGTATAAAGAAGTGACAAGCTTCTAACTCTGGTCTAGCCCATGGTTTTCTTCTCATTCTCATATAACTTCACTCCAAATCTTTTGTTTAAATCATAGATTAATTATACATCTATTTATATTTATTTCAATATTAAAAGGCTGCTATAATTCAAAGCAACCTTTTAATTTTAATTTTATATAATCTTTAGTTATTATTTTAACACTTAAATTCTTCAAATATTTTTTTGAAGCTTTCTTCATTTTTTTCTAAATAAGTTGAAAAATTCATATTTTTATCTTCTAATTCCAGTGAAAGTTTATATATAAATTCTGGGATATCTTTCTTTAAAATATCTCCATAAATTTTTCCTAATCTACATTCTTTAGCTAAGAAGCTTCCATTAACATGTAATTCATAAGCTTCTTGAACTACATCATTTACTCTCTTCTTCTTTCCTGTTAGTCCTATTTCAGCAATTTCATGGACACCACAAGAATTTCCACATCCAGATATATAAACTCTTGGTAGTAAATCTAATCTATTTACTTTTTCTTTTATATAATCTAACATTTCATTTAAAGTTTCTTGGCTATTTCCTATTCCTAATTGGCAAGTCGGAACCCCTATACAAGAAACACTATATTCAAATGAAGTTTTTCCACCAATAGATTTAGTAACATCTAAAAGTCTCTTTACTTCATTTCCGTTAAGATTTCTAACATATACTCCTTCTGTCATTGATAATCTTAACTCTGCTGCATCAAACTCTGAAATTATATCCTTTATAGCCTTTAACTCATCAATCTTTATTTGGCCACCAAATGGATGAATATATAAGCTATATAATCCTTCTTGCTTTTGAGGATATATTCTTTCATCTTCTATATCTATAGCTATTCCCTCTTTATTGCATACTACAGGCGTAACATCTATATCTAATTCTCCTCTTTCTTTAGCTTCTTCTACATATCTTCTATATTCATTAATGAAGTTTTCTTCGCCTAACTTCTCTACCATATATCTTACACGAGCTTTTGCTTTATTTTCATAGTTTCCTTCTGCCTTAAATAAATTAACCATACCTTCTACATAGTATAAAACTTCATCTGGATTTATTAACTCTGGATATATTAAAGCTAATCTCGGATTTCTTCCAAGTCCACCACCTAAATATACCCTAAATTGATTTTTGCCATTTTCATTAACAGCTAAGAACCCAAGATCTTGAATTGTACAGTGTGCAGTATCTCTCTCGCTATTTGAAAATGATACCTTAAGCTTTCTTGGTAATTTATATGTTGTTATTCTTTCCATAAAATAATTTCCTACAGCTAATGCATATGGTGTAGGATCAAAAGCTTCTTCTTTATCTACTCCTGATAACGGTGATAAAGCAACATTTCTTGGGAAGTTACCACCTGCTCCACGAGTATATATATCTTCCTTTAATGCATCTTCCATTAAATCACATACTGAATCTATAGATATTCCATGATATTGTATTGCTTGACGAGTAGTAAAATGTAATTTATCTAATCCATACTTTACTGCCCAGTCATATATTAAATTTAATTGCGGTACAGTAATTATTCCTGATGGAATTCTTAACCTAATCATAAATTCCTTTCCACCTTTATGAGCATAAACTCCCATTCCACCTGAAGCATGCTTAAAATCCATCATAGAGACTTCCCCATCATAAAACTTATGACCTAACTCTCTAAAGTCCTCTATTTCAGATAATAACTTTTCTTTTAATTCTTTCATTGTACACCTCACATCTTTTAATCATATGTTTTAATATACTATTAAAATTATATAAGATTTAATATTATGTTTTATATTTTCAACACTAGTTTAAAATATATTAACTTTTAATACTTTATTAGTATATACCTTTTTGTCACAATAAATTTACCCAAAATTTAATCCAATTAAAAAAGCTGCAAATTCGCAGCTTTTTTTATCTAAATAAATCTTTAAAACCTTTTTTGTGCTTTACTTCACCATCTATACTTTCACCACAAACTTCCATAAATGCTTTTAAAGCATCCTTTTGCTTTTCGTTTAAGTTCTTAGGAATATCAACTATTACTCTTACGTACTGATCTCCTCTACCTGATGAATTAACTCTCGGAACACCTTTACCCTTTAATCTAAATAAAGTTCCTGATTGTGTTCCTTCAGGAATTGTATATTTTACATCTCCATCTACTGTTGGTACAATTATTTCAACACCTAATGCTGCTTTACTCATAGAGATATGAGTATCTATATATATGTCATTTCCTCTTCTTTCAAACTGCTTTGATGCTGATACATTTATTCTTACATATAAATCACCTGCAGGACCACCATTGTTACCATGTTCACCTTGTCCTCTTAATGGAATTATATTTCCTGTATCAACCCCAGCTGGAACTTTAACCTTTATAACTCTTCTCTTTCTTACTTTACCTTTTCCTGAACATGTTGGACATGGATTATCAACTATTGTTCCTTTTCCACCACATCTATCACAAGTTGAAGTACTTACGAAGTTACCAAGCGGTGTTTGTCTTTGAACTCTTACTTGACCACTTCCTCCACATTGATCACAAGTTTTTGGTGTACTTCCAGCCTTAGCACCTGTTCCATGACACTCTTCACAATTTTCATTTTTAGTAATTGTAATCTCTTTTTCAGTTCCAAATATAGCTTCTTCAAAAGTTAAATTTAAAGTATATTCTATATCTGCACCCTTAGTTGGTCCATTTCTTCTTCTTGATGAACCACCACCGCCTCCGAAAAAGCTTTCAAATATATCTCCAAAGCCTCCCATATCTGAGAAGTCAAAGCCACCAAATCCACCTGATCCAAATCCACTTCCATCAAAGTCAGCAGTTCCAAATTGATCATATCTAGCCTTTTTCTCTGGATCAGAAAGTACTTGATATGCTTCATTTATTTCTTTAAACTTTTCTTCTGCTTCCTTATTTCCTTGATTCTTATCAGGATGGTATTTAATAGCTAGCTTTCTAAAGGCTCTTTTTATTTCATCATCACTTGCTCCCTTTTCAAGTCCAAGAGAAGCATAGTAGTCTTTACTTGCCATCTATCATGCCACCACCTATTTTTTTCATTATATTACTTAAGCAATATTAACATTTATAAACAAAATAGTAAACTACTTTATTTAATTAAGGATTAAGAGTTAAAAGTTTATAAAAAAAATTCTAACTAAAGTTTTCTCATTAACTCTTAACTTATCAATCTTAACTTTAAAGAAGGGAAGACGGCTTTGTCTTCCCTCTATAATTTATTATTTATCGTCTTTAACTTCGAAGTCTGCATCTACTACATTGTCATCATGATGAGCTGAACCTTGGTTTGCTCCACCCATATTGTTTGGATCAAATCCTTCTGCTCCACCTTGAGCTCCTGCAGCTTGGTACATCTTTGAAGATATAGCGTAGAATTCTTGAGTTAATTCTTCTGTAGCTTTCTTGATAGCTTCTAAATCTTCTCCATCTTTAACAGCTTTTAATGCATCTAACTTAGCAATTATCTTAGCTTTATCATCAGCAGCAATCTTATCTCCTAATTCTTCTAATTGTTTTTCTGTTTGATAAGCTAATTGGTCAGCATTATTCTTAACTTCTATAGATTCTTTTCTCTTCTTATCTTCTTCAGCAAATTTTTCAGCTTCTTTTACTGCTCTTTCTACTTCTTCATCAGAAAGGTTAGTTGAAGCAGTGATTGTGATGTTAGCTTCTTTTCCAGTTCCTTTATCCATAGCTGAAACCTTAACTATACCGTTAGCATCTATATCAAATGTAACTTCGATTTGTGGAATTCCTCTTGGAGCTGGAGCTATTCCTGATAGAGTAAATCTACCTAAAGTCTTGTTATCAGCAGCCATTTGTCTTTCACCTTGAACTACATGAATTTCAACTGATGTTTGACCATCTGCAGCTGTTGAGAATACTTGACTCTTCTTAGTTGGAATAGTTGTATTTCTTTCTATTAATGCTGTTGCAACTCCACCTAATGTTTCAATTCCAAGTGTTAATGGTGTAACGTCTAATAATAATACGTCTTTAACTTCTCCTGTTAATACACCTGCTTGGATAGCTGCACCTACAGCAACGCATTCATCTGGGTTAACTCCCTTTGAAGGTTCTTTTCCAGTGAAGTTTTTAACTGCTTCTTGAACAGCTGGTATTCTTGTTGATCCACCAACTAATATTACTTTATCTATTTGGCTCATTGAAAGTCCTGCATCAGCTAAAGCTTTCTTCATTGGCTCAATAGATCTTTGAACTAAGTCATGAGTTAATTCATTGAATTTTGCTCTAGTTAAGTTTAAATCTATGTGCTTTGGACCAGTTGCATCAGCAGTGATGAATGGTAAGTTGATGTTTGTTTGCATTGAAGATGATAATTCAATCTTAGCTTTTTCTGCAGCTTCTTTTAATCTTTGAAGTGCCATCTTATCATTTCTTAAATCTATACCATTTTCAGCTTTGAAAGTTTCTGCGATGTAGTTCATTATCTTTTCATCGAAGTCATCTCCACCAAGCTTAGTATCACCATTTGTTGCTAATACTTCGAATACTCCATCACCTAATTCAAGGATAGATACGTCGAATGTACCTCCACCAAGGTCATATACAAATATTTTTTCGCTGTGGTCAGTCTTATCTAGACCATAAGCTAATGAAGCAGCTGTTGGTTCGTTTATTATTCTTAAAACTTCTAATCCTGCTATTCTACCAGCATCTTTAGTTGCTTGTCTTTGAGCATCATTAAAGTATGCAGGAACAGTTATAACTGCTTGAGTTACTTTTTCACCTAAATAAGCTTCAGCATCTGCTTTGATTTTTTGAAGAATCATTGCTGATATTTCTTGTGGTGAATAAGTTTTGTCATCAATCTTAGTTTTGTGGTCAGTTCCCATTTCTCTCTTTATAGAGATTATTGTATGATCAGGATTTGTAATCGCTTGTCTTTTAGCAACTTGCCCTACTAATCTTTCTCCGTTTGCTTGGAAAGATACTACTGATGGAGTAGTTCTTGCACCTTCAGAGTTAGCAATAACTACTGGTTCTCCACCTTCCATAACGGCTACACATGAATTTGTTGTACCTAAATCAATACCTATAATTTTTCCCATAATAATTTCCTCCTCGAAATCTATCTATAATTTAGAATCTTATTTACTTTTATAAAATTAAATTAGTTTGCTACTTTTACCATAGTATATCTAATTATCTTGTCATTTCTTTTATATCCTTTTAAGAATACTTCTGCTACTGAATTCTTTTCAAAATTTTCATCTTGAACATGCATTACTGCTTGATGAAAGTTTGGATCAAATCCTGAAGTAGTATCTATTTCTTCAACACCTAATTTTTCTAAAGATGATTGGAATCCTTTTATAGTCATTTCTATACCTTTTTTAAGGTCTTCAACGCTACCATCTACAGCAATAGCTCTTTCAAGATTATCTAAAACAGGTACTAATTCCTTTAATACATCAACACAAGCATCTGTATAAATACCTTCTTTTTCTTTACTTGTTCTTTTTCTAAAGTTATCATACTCAGCCGATAGTCTCATTAATCTATCTTTTAATGTATTAAGTTCATTATCAAGTTTCTTTTTTTCATCTTTTAACTTTCTTACCATAGATAGTGTATCCTCTTCATTATTTTCTTCCACTACTTCTTCTGTAGTGTCTTCTACTTCTTCAACTATCTCTTCATTAGTTTCTTTTTCTTTAACCTCTTCAAGAACTTCATCTTGTTCTAATTCTCTTTTCTCTTCCATTACTACACCTCAACAATCATTAATCAAGACTTTGATTTTTAAGACTTTTATTTAATTCCTTCATCACTTGAGCCATTATAGAAAGCACCTTAGAATAATTAATTCTTCTAGGACCTATCAGTCCTATACTTCCTATTGCCCTACCTCCTAATGTATACTCTGCTGTTATTACAGAACATTCTTTAGCTTCAGGAATATAGTTTTCATCACCAATTCTTACAGTTATATCACCATCTGGCTCTAACAACTCTATTACACAATCCTTGTTACTTATAAGTTGAATCATCTCTTTAGCTTTTTCAATATCATTATATTCAGGGTAATTAAATAAATTTGTAGTTCCTTCTACCACTAATTCTTCTTTATCGCTGCTATTTAAACTTTCATATAAAGCTGGAAGTATAGCATTAAATAAATCATCAAATCCTGCTAGTTCTTTTTTAACTTCATTTATAACTTCTAAATTAATTGCTTCAATCGTCAAATTCTTCAATTTACTATTTAAAACATCATTAATTCTAGCTAATTTATCACTAGGTGGCATATTACTAATTTTAATTCTATGATTTTTAATTACTCCACTATCTGTAACAATAACTGAAATTAAATTTGATTCATCTATTTTTATAAGCTGAATAGATTTAATATAGCTTCTCTTCATTGAAGGTGTTTGCACTATACATGTTAAATTTGTAAGTTCAGAAAGTAATACACAGGCTTCTTTTAATATTTTATCTACTTCGTACATAGCAGAATTAATTATATATTCTTTAATCTTTAATTCTTCCTCTTTACTTAACTGAGCCTTCTCCATTAACCTATCTACATATAGTCTGTATCCCTTACTTGAAGGTATTCTCCCTGAAGATGTATAGGGTTGCTCTAAGTAACCCATTTCTTCTAGATCCGCCATCTCATTTCTAATAGTTGCAGATCCTACTCCTAAGTTATATTTCTTAGCTATCGTTCTTGATCCAACAGGTTCACCTGTCATAATATAGTCATTAATGATGGCTTGTAATATTTTTATTTTTCTTTCATCAATAGCCATAACACCACTCCTATTGTTAGCACTCATTAAGTTCGAGTGCTAATGACTACATTAACAATATATTATTCTTTAGCTTTTTTGTCAATTTCATATTACGTTAAATTTTCAGAATATTTTTTATAACTTTTTATTTTTTCAAGTTTATCTCTTATTTCCTTTATTTTTCTTTCATTTACTACCATTTCATTTATTTGTCTAATATAAATTCTGCCATTACATTATTAGAAAAGTCCATCCCTATTGATGTTAGGTATATTCTACCGTTTTCTTTCTTTAAGAAACCATTCTTTATATTTTTCTCTAAGACTTTTTCATATATACTCTCTACTGACATATTAAATCTTTCCTCGAATTCCTTAATACTTATTCCTTTATTCATTCTTAATCCCATAAATATAAATTCTTCTATTTCATCTTCTTCAGAATTAATATACTTCTCTTCATATACTTCTATGCCAGAGTTAATTTTACTTATATATTCTTCAATATTATCAATATTTTTAATTCTTGTACCATCTATATAAGAACTTGCTGCAGTACCTAAACCTATATAGTCTTTTAACTGCCAGTATACCTTATTATGCTCACACTCTTTTCCATCTAAACTATAATTGGATATTTCATATTGGTGATACCCATGATCTTTTAATACACCTTTTGTTAATTTATCCATTTCTCTTTCCATTTCTTCAGTAGGAAGCTTCAACAATCCTTTTTCATATAAATTATAGAAAACAGTTCCCTCTTCAATTATTAAACTATATGCAGATATGTGCTCTGGCTTTATACTGCATATAGTTTCTAATGTATCTTTCCAATCTTCAACTGTTTGATTAGGCAGTCCATACATTATATCTACATTAATATTTTTAAATCCTAACTCTCTTGCTAATTTAAAATTATCTAAAAACTCCTCATAGCTATGAATACGACCAACTTCCTTCAATAACGAATCTTTTGTAGATTGTAATCCAAAACTAATCCTATTAACTCCACCATTTTTCATAGCTATCAATTTTTCTTTAAATAAAACTCCTGGATTACATTCCATACTAAATTCGATATCTTTATGAAGATTAAGCTTATTTATTGCTAATAATAGCTTTTCTATTTGATTTACTTCTAAATATGATGGTGTTCCGCCTCCAATAAAAATAGTTTTAATTATATAACCTCTAGCTCTTTTTTCTATTTCCTCAATAAGTGCATCCACATAATCTTCCTTAAATCTTTCTTTTCCTGAATATGATGGAAAATCACAATAAAAACATTTCTGCTTACAAAATGGAATATGTATATATAAACTAATCTCTTTCATCTATCTCAACTCTTTCATCTTTTCTATTTATCTTTTTATATGATAAATTATCATATAAAACATTTTTGAATAAAATAATATATATTAATCTTAAGGAGTAAATTTCCATTGAAGAATTTTAAAGTTCTATCTTTTGACGGTGGTGGTATAAAAGGTGCTCTTTCAACTAGAATAATTCTTAGATTAACTCAAAAATATCCTACTTTATTAGAAGATATAGATTTATTTGCTGGCACCTCAACCGGTTCAATAATTGCACTATATTTAGCATATTCAAAAAATTCTTATGCAATTGATAATCTTTACAATGAAGAAAATATAAAAAAAATATTTTCAAAAAAAAGACCGAATTTTTTTATACCCAAATTTAGCAGTAAAAATTTATTAAAAGAACTGAAAGCTAACTTTCCAGAAGACTTAAAATTAAAAGATTTACATCCTTATGTTTTTATTCCTACCTTTAGCACTAACGGCTTCACATCAAACTCTTGGGAACCAGTTTTTTTAAATAATTTAACTGATAATACTACTGCTGAATTCTCTGTTATTGATGCTGCACTTGCTAGTTCTGCTGCTCCTACATATTTCCCATCTCATAAAGGCTTTATAGATGGGGGAGTTGTTGTAAATAATCCTACTCCAATAGCTTCATTCTTTGCACTTAGTAAACTGGATTCTATAAGTAGTTCTAGTCAACTAAGAATACTTTCTATAGGTACTGGTAACTATCCAAATAAAATTGCCTCTAATACAGCTAAATGGGGTATGCTTCAATGGGCATTTGATCCATTTATAAGCATTAAATCTCCTATATTAACTATTCTTTTAGAAGGCTCTAGTCTAGTTGAAGATATTTATTGCAAAGAATTATTTATGCAAAATTATTTTAGATTAAATCCAATAATTCCTGATCATATTGAAATGGATGATTACAAAAAAGTTTCTCTCTTAAAAAATATTGCTGATTCTCTTGATTTAACAGAGCTTTATAATTATATAGATAATATTTTTTATAAATAAATAAGGAGCTGTTCACTTTGTCAACAGCTCCTTTATATATATTAGTCTACTTTTAATACAGCCATAAATGCTTCTTGTGGAACTTCAACAGAACCTACCTGTCTCATTCTCTTCTTACCTTCTTTTTGCTTTTCAAGAAGCTTCTTCTTTCTTGATATATCTCCACCATAACATTTAGCAAGTACGTCTTTTCTCATCGCTTTAACAGTTTCTCTTGCTATAACTTTAGAACCTACAGCAGCTTGAATTGGTACTTCAAACATTTGTCTTGGAATTATTTCCTTTAACTTTTCTGCTATACCTCTACCTTTATGATAAGCTCTTTCTTTTGGAACAATCATAGATAATGCATCTACTACATCTCCATTTAGTAATATATCAAGCTTAACAAGTTCAGTTCTTGCATAACCTTTTAATTCATAATCAAATGATGCATATCCTCTTGTTCTTGATTTTAATGTGTCAAAGAAATCATAAACTATTTCATTTAATGGAATATCATAAGCTATAGAAACTCTTGTTTCTTCTAGATATTGCATATCAATAAATGTTCCTCTTCTTTCTTGACATAAATCCATTATAGCTCCAACGTAATCAGTTGGTGATATTATGTTAGCCTTAACTACTGGCTCTTCCATAAAATCTATCTCTGTTGGTTCTGGTAAATTAGTTGGATTCGTAAGTTCTATCATCTCTCCATTAGTCTTTGTAACTTTATAAATAACTGATGGAGCAGTAGTAATAATATCTAAATTAAATTCTCTTTCAATTCTTTCTTGAATTATTTCCATATGAAGTAATCCTAAGAATCCGCATCTAAATCCAAATCCTAAAGCTATTGATGTTTCTGGTTCGAAATCTAAAGCAGCATCATTTATTTGTAGTTTTTCTAATGCTTCTTTTAATTCATCATATTTAGCACCATCTACTGGATATATACCTGAGTAAACCATTGGTACTGCTTTCTTATACCCTGGAAGTGCATGTTCAGTTGGTCTATCTGCTTCTGTTATAGTGTCACCAACTCTTGCATCTGCAACATTTTTAATTGAAGCTGTTATATAACCAACATCTCCAGCCATTAACTCACCTATTGGTAATAGTCTTGGAGTAAATACTCCCACTTCTGTTACATCATAAACCTTATTTGTGTTCATAAGCTTAATCTTTGTACCAGGCTTAACTTTACCATCAATTACTCTTACATAGCATACTACACCTTTGTAGCTATCATAGTATGAATCAAATATTAAGCATTTTAATGGTGCTTCTTCATCACCTGATGGCGCTGGAACTTTTTCTACTATCGTTTCTAAAACATCTTCTACATTTAAACCTGTTTTTGCAGATATCATAGGTGCATCATGAGCTTCTATTCCTATAACATCTTCAATTTCTTGCTTAACTTCATCAGGTCTTGCTGATGCTAAGTCAACTTTATTTATAACAGGAGCTATTTCAAGATCGTTATCTAATGCTAAATAACAGTTAGCTAAAGTTTGTGCTTGTATTCCTTGAGTTGCATCTACAACTAATACAGCTCCTTCACATGCAGCTAAGCTTCTTGAAACCTCATATGTAAAGTCTACGTGACCTGGAGTATCAATAAGGTTTAATATGTATTCTTCACCATTCGGACGTCTATAAACCAGTCTTGCTGCTTGAGATTTAATAGTTATTCCTCTTTCTTTTTCAATCTCCATATTATCAAGAACTTGTTCTTCCATTTCTCTTTGGGTAAGGGTTCCTGTTATCTCTAATAGTCTATCTGCTAATGTTGATTTACCATGATCTATATGAGCTACTATTGAGAAATTTCTTATCTTTGATTGTCTATTACTTTGCATATATCTTAACTACTTTAAACAATAAAGCAGCTTTTTCACCCCCATTTAATTAAATCAAGCTAAATTATAACATATATCACCGAGGAGGTGTCAAGAATATTGGGTTATAACTATAACTTATTACTGTGTAATTATTAAAAATATTATTCACCTTCTAAAGAATTAATAAAATCTTCAACTACGTTTTCCAATTCACCCTTATTTTCTATTTCCTTAACATTTTCTTTGCTCTCTGTTTTTTCATTAAACTTTTCTTCTATTTTCTTATAACTATTTTTAAAAAAATCTATAACAGGATTAAAAATTTTCAAAAACGGATTATTTTTGGTTAAATTAATTTCTTTTTTATTTATTTTTACTGTTGCAGAATTATCTCCCTCTTCTCCTAAATAAATTTTCATCGGCGATTTATCCATAATAAATTCTGAAAAATCCTCACCAAATTCTTCATTTATTTTATTAAAATTATCTTGGAAATTCCCCACAGGAGATAGAATTTCTGTATTTATTATATTTATTTTTATTACACTTACTATTATTAATATTGCAATTATACAAAATATAAAATACTTTTTCATAAAAAAAGCACCCCCTAACTTACTAGCTATAAGGATGCTCACTTTTTTATAATTTTATTCAATTATTTTTACTCTTTAAAGTACTCTGCTATTACTCTTGCCATATACTTAGCTGAAAGTTTTGCCTCAACTGATGTATTTACATTTGCTCCTACTTCCCAAACGACAATGTTATCACTCAAACTCATATTAAATCCATTTATACCTCCAATTTCATAATGGAATATGTCTTTATTTCTCATAAGTCCTGGAAATAAATTGTTTGTTATTCCTGCTAAACTACTAGCTAAAGCTGTATTAGCTTCCAATCTACTACTATTTACACTTGTTACAAACATTATTCTAGCTAAATCTTGTCCATTTATATTAGCTGTCACAAGATTCTTATCTTCCACAGAATCTCTGTGTAAATCTATTATCAAATCAAAATCTCCATATTCATTTAGATAATTTTGAAGGGTCTCCTGTGACCTATCATAACATACAGTATAATTATTATCATGAATAGTCTTATCATGTATTACTGTTATTCCATAGCCTTCTTCTAACTCTTTAGCTAAAACATCTCCGACACCCATTACATTAATATCTTCATTATCGGTATTCCATCTAGCATCTGATCCTATTTCTGCATAACCTTCATGGCTATGAGTATGATATATTAGAACTTTAATATTTAAAGGTTCTAATATGGCCTTTAAATTTGGATCAAAAGCCTCACTTACTGCATTTAATTGCGCTAAATCTTCCTCCGTAACCTTAGCTATACTATTTTCACTTACTTCATATCGTGATAAAAACGGTATACTTGATTTACTTGTTACTTCCGGATTTCCTATATTCTTAAATAAACTTATCTCATTTCCTATAATGCTAGAAGTACTTATTTTAGTTAATCCTAATGTTTCTGCAATAACCTTCTTTAATGTTAGTTTGCTTTCATAATGAACACTTTCATCATAAACTGTTGTCTCGACTACAGGCATAGAAAAATTTAATAATTGAACATATGGCAAAGCCCCTCTTTCACTATAGCTATTTATAACATTAAAAGCTCTAAAGGCTAAAAATATAACAATCAAAATCATAACTATATATCCAATACTAAATTTTGTTTTTCCTCTTGCCCTAAGATTATTTATAGGTCCTCCTCTGTTAAACTTAAAGTTATTTGAATAATATCTTTCCATGTAAATATCCCTCCATACTTTTAAGTAAAAATCTAAATCTTAAATTTAGTTATTTGAACTTACATATATAAACTCATGTGAGTAGCATGTTTCTTTTATTATGTATATGAGGGTTTTACATAATTATTAATACAAACCAAAAATATTTCATACATCAAATTCTTAACTTTAATTATAAAAAAATTAGTAAAAGCTTTTAAAAAGACATTTTGCTTATTTATCTTTTAAATACTCTGCTATAATTCTTGCTATATATTTAGTGCTTCTTTTTGCATCTTCTATACTATTTTCATTTGTTCCTAACTCTATAAGTATCATGTTATCACTTAACCCTAAATTATTTCCATATATCCCACTAGGTCTATCTAAAATTGGCATTCCACTCAATAGTGTAGGAAATACTCCTTCTGCTATACTTGTAAATTGTTGTGCTAATTCCATATTAGCTATATACCTTGGACTATTTTGTGCTGTTACAAACATAATTCTCGCTAAGTCTTCACCATTCAAATTAACAGTAGTCATACTTTCAGTAGCAGAGTTTCTATGAAGATCTATTATAAGATCAAAATCTCCATATTCCTGCAAATACATTTCAACTGTTTTATATGATTGCTCGTAACATTTAGTATAATCAATATCATGTATTGTCTTATCATTTATCACCGATATTCCATATCCCTCTTCAAGCTCTTTTGTTAAAACATCACCAACCCCCATTATATTTAAGCTATTATCAAAGGAATTCCAATTCCCTTTAGCCCCAATCTCTGAATATCCTTCTTGACTATGAGTGTAATGGAGCAAAATTTTCTTATTTAATCCTTCTAATTCTAATTCTAATTTTAATTTTGGATCATAAGCTGCACTAACCTTATTAAATACACCAAACTCTTCTTCATTAACCATCACCATGCTATTTTCACTCAATTCATAAGGTGAAAAAAAAGGTAAAATAGGTTTAGTTGCAGTTTCTGTTATATTAAAAGTACTATCTATCTTAATATTTTTAAAGAAACTTATTTCATTACTTATAATCCCATAGGTACTTATATTCTTTACTCCTAAAGTTTCTATAACTACCTCTTTCAAATCTAATTTATTTTCTATATATACACCTTCATCATAAGCCTGAACTTCTACTATTGGCATAGAAAAATTTAATAGTTGTACATACGGCAAACTTCCTCGTTCACTATTACTATTTATAACTAAAAAAAATCTAAAAGAAAAAAATAGAATCACTATAAGAAATATTATATATTTGACCCTAAAACCTTTTCTTTTTGCAATTTTATTTCTTATATCTATATACCCTTTCAAATAAAAATCCCCCCTTACACTTTATGTATATGGGAGGATTGACATAATCATTCACCACTAGACTAATTTAGAAATTTATTTATATCTTCTAATTCCATATCTGGTTGAATTGCTATGTTTATTCCATTTGCTACAACTTTAGCTAAATTTTCTACAACTAAATCTACATCTTTAGGTGTAACCATAAGTTCTCCAACAAAAGGAGTCAATACTTCTCTTATTAATGCATTCTTTTCTGCACGATCTACTGAATGTAGCATATTATAGAACTCCTTACCTGTTTCTGCTTTACTAATTAGTTCATCTAATAATAAATCCATAGTATCATTAACTATAGTAGCTGCATGGACAACTGTAGGAACTCCTACTGCTATTACTTTACATCCTAAACTTTCTTCATTTATTTGCATTCTATGATTTCCTACACCAGCTCCTGGAGAAATTCCTGTATCTCCAATTTGTATAGTTCTATTAACTCTTTCAAGCTTTCTAGCTCCTAATGCATCTACACAGATTACTAAACTTGGTTTTATCCTATCTACTAAAGATTTAACTATCTCCCCTGTTTCCACTCCTGTTATTCCTAAAACACCTGGAGCCAATGCACATACAGGTCTTACAGAATCATCTATAGCATCTGGCATTAATTCTTTAATATGTCTTGTTACCATTGTTTTTTCAACAACTTTTGGACCTAATGCGTCTGGTGTAACATTCCAATTTCCTAATCCAACTACTAATACTAACTTATCTTTATCTATATCTACTAATTTCTTCAAAGTTTTACCAAAAACTTTTGATACTTCATCCATGCTTTCACCGTCATATAGTGCAAAATCTGGAATATCAAGGGTTATATAGTGGCCTTTTGGCTTTCCAAGTTCACGTCCAGCCTCATCACTTTCTATAGTTACAGTGGTAATTTTAACCTCTCCTTCATATTCTTCGTCAACTTTCACGCCATCCAATTCTCTCTTATTTTCTTCTGTATATGCTTGCTTAGCCTCGATTGCGAGGTCTGTTCTTATATTAATCATATCTTTCCTCCTTAGCTTTTCTTATATCATCAAAATTATTTTCCCAAATAACTTTTAATTTCATACTTGAACTTACAAAGTTTCGGTGTTATAATAACTTATGTTAAAAATGAACTCGTACGCAGATTCCCCAAAAACTGCAGAGGCCCTATAAAATTTTAAGGGGGTGAATTGAATGGCAAACATAAAATCAGCAAAGAAAAGAATTAAAGTTACTGAAAAGAAGACTTTAGAAAACAGAATGGTTAAATCAGCTTTAAAAACTGCTATAAAGAAGTTTGAAGCTGCTGTAGCTGCTAACAACGCTGAAGAAGCTAAAGCTTTATTCGTTAAAGCTGCTAAGTCTTTAGACATGGCTGCTCAAAAAGGAACTGTTCACAAGAACATGGCTGCTAGAAAGAAATCAAGATTAGCTGCAAAATTAAACGCTATGGCGTAATAAATAAAAGCCGGTGAATAATCACCGGCTATTATTTTACCATAAATGTTTTAAAAAGCATAAGTTCCATTTCAGTTTGCTTATCTGATGCTGATGATTTTAATTTATTTTCTGTATCAACACATATCTTTATAAGCTCATTTAATTGTTTTAAATTAAATTTTTGACATTGATTCATTATTTTTTCACACACAAATTGTGGTAATCTGTATTTACTCATAAAAAAGTCTACTCTTTTACCCTTAGATAAATACACCTTAAATTCATACAATCTCTTAAAATGATTTTGTATAGATGTTATTATAAGCATGTGCTGATCTGCCTTAAATAATAATTCATCTAATAAATCTAACGCTTTTTCGACTTTTCTTTGTGATATGTATTCAACTAAATCAAATATATCATCTTCACTTTTAGAATTTAATAATTTATCTATATCTTCTTTTGTTATTTCTCTCCCCCATGCATATGCATCTAATTTTTCTATTTCTCTTTTAATAATGTCAAAATTATTAGCTACTTTATCTGCAAAATATTTAACTTGAATTTTACCAATAGCTCTTCCTTTATCTTTAAACATATCTTCAATTTTCTTATAATATTTGTCTTTTTTTAATTTATCACAATGAACTACCTTCATATATTTATCTAAACTTGATAACTTTTTATTTTTTTTAGGATTTTCTCTTTTATCATTAAATAAATAATACATTATAAGGATAGTATCTGGAGTCATATTTTTTACATAATTCGAAACTTCAGTATAAATTTTAGTACCTTCTTTATCTGTTTTTTCTCTTAAAAAATTGGCTCTATAAACAATAACAACCTTTTTATCTCCAAAAAAAGACATAGTCTCACAAGCATTTTCTATTTCCTGGCAAGTTGTTTGCAATCCATCAAGCTTTATTAAATTTAAGTCTAATGAATCCTTACTTATAGTTCTTTTTACTATCGAATCAATACTCTCCTTGATTAACTCTTCATCTAATCCACAAAATATATATGAGTTAGCTATTTTATTTTTTTTAATTTCATCTTCAAACTGTTCTAAATTTATCAAGATTATTTTTCTCTCCTTATCACCTTGAAATTACTTTATCATCAAATATAATTACTTCTTGCAAGTCACCTGTGCTGAAATCTATTATATCATATTCAGTATCTATTTTCTCTTTATTCACCACTAACATATATTCTTTTTTAACAGTTTCTAATTTATAATTTTTTCCTTCCTTTTTTATTATTATTTTATCTTTTATGTTTATCTCATTAAAATCTTTATAAATATTATCCGACATAGTTATTTTTTTAAGCTTTACTTTATCTACTAATGCTTTTGTCTGAATTAATATATTCTCACCTCTAAAGCTAACTAATAATGCTCCTTCTTTATAATATCTTATATTAGGAATAGGATTATAATTTAATATAAAAATATATATTAATGATATTATCGGTAGCAATATAAACTTTTTATAACCTTTCCTATAAAAATAATAAGAAATTATAAGAATAGAATAAAAAAATGCTATTGTAAAATTTAAATATAATATATCAATTTTATAATCCCAGAAAAAGTCCATTATATTATCTATAAATTTAATACACCAATAACATAGATATAATAAATAATTAAATACTGGAGTAATTTTATAAAATATCAATAGTAAATTTCCTATAAGCACTAAGATATTAATAATAGGTATTATGAAGATATTTCCTATCAAAAAATTTAGAGAAAATTCATTAAAACTATATATTAAAATAGGAAATGTCAATATTTGTGCTGATATAGATACCGATACTACTTCTCTAATCTTCTTAGGTAACTTATATAATTTTTTATTTAGTTTTTTATTAAATAATATTATTCCTAAAGTAGCTAAAAAGGATAAAACAAATCCTAAACTAAACAAATCGTATGGTCTTACTATTAATAAGATTATTCCAGCTAAAGATATCGCTGCTATTGGGTTATAATTTCTCTTAACTACTAAAGCAAAGTTCATTATCAGTATCATAATATAAGCTCTCACAGTAGACGGAGATGCCCCTGTAAATAATACATATGCTAAAGCTATAACTAAACTTAATTTACTACCAAATAGCTTCTTTAGTATTCCATATACAATAGCCATATGAAGCCCTGAGACGGCTATAGCATGTGAAATACCAAATACCTTCATATCATCTCTATCTTCATTGTCAAGGGCCTCAGAGTATCCAAAAGCTACTGATGTAATAAAGCCTGCTTTCCTTCTCCCTAACTTAGATTTTATTGCTTCATATAATCTTTCTCTTCTATAGTATAAATAACTTATAAAATCCTTTTTTAAAACATTATAATTTTCAACCTTGTACTCACCTATTATTCCTTTAGATAAATCTAGATTTTTATTAAATTTTCCTATTGCTAATATTTTATCTCCAACAACTAATTCATCACTTTCTATGTCTAAGTATACATTTCTCCCACCAATTTTACCTCTAACATAGTATGATTTTATAGTATCTATTCTTATCTCTTCAATATTATCTGGAATATAGTTGTAAAATTGATGATTATTAAATAATCCTACTGCAAAAAATAAAGAAATAATAGCAGTAATAAAAATACCTTTATAAAACAGTAACAACAAAAAAAAGCCACTGACAATCGCAATTGCCAGCAGCTTATCACTACTATATGTTTTATAGAAAAAAGATGATAGGATAAAAACTAAAAAAATGTAAGGTTGGGGATTATTTAAATCTATATCTATCTCTGATTTCATAATGGCAACACCTCATTTAATAAGTTTTGCCATATTAGCCTTATCTAAATCATTTTTAACCTATATCCCTATAAGTTAAATACATTATTTTTAAAGAAATTTTATGCTTACAAATAAATATACGAAAAATGATAGTGTAGCTATAATATGAAGCTTTCTATATAACTTAGGATTATTTTTAAAGAAATATCCTGTAAGTCCTATTAATATCATTATAATAGAAAAGCCTATATATTTTATGAAATCCGGTTGCCCAAATTTCTGGATTAACGCTATTATCATTGCTAATATTGATACGCTCCCTATAGCTATATGAGCTTTAATGTATTTATTCTTTCTAATTTTTAAAATCTTTGGTATATAATATAATATTAATGCCAGCATAAAAAATGATGACGATATTCTTTCCATAATACTTTCTCCTTTGTATAAATATATATCCTAATTAACTTTTTCCACTTGTGGTTTTATAGTCTTAATTCTAAACGTAAAGTAATAAAGTTTAAAAAGTATAAGACATACTAAAAATATTCTTAAATGTAGATTATCTATTAATATCATTGGGAAAGCTAGCATAAAATCAGCAAAAGCTAATAAGCACACTTTCTGTTTCAAAGTCATTGCTCTTTCGTTAACAAAACTTTCTAAATGCTTCTTATATACTTTTGTATTTGTAAACCATATATTAAATTTTTCAGATCCTCTAGCAAAACAGAATGATGCTAAAAGCAAAAATGGTGTTGTTGGCAATATCGGTAATGCTACCCCTATGGCCCCTAGTGCAAAAGCAATTAATCCTACAGTTATATAAATATACTTCTTTATCTTATTCATCTTAATATCCTCCCTACTTATTTAATGCATGTTTCATTAATTCTACTGGGTTATAAATTATAAGTCTCGGTCCTGAAAATTTCATAACTTTTTTGACTTTTTCCTTCATATCCTTTTTATAGCAATGTATAGGACATCTCGAACAAGTAGATTTATTTTCACCGAATTTGCAATAACTTAATCTTTTATGAGCATATTCTAATAGCTCCTGACACTCATCACACAGTTGCCCATCTTTCATTCCATGTTTTTTTCTGCAATATATATCTATCATTAATTTAATAGTTTTCTTTTCCCTATCAATTCTCCCCATTATTAATTTCTCCTATCACAAATATTATTGATAATCATTATCACCTAACAATTAAAATTAAAGAGGACTTTTAAATCCTCTTTATTTCATATAATTAATTCAACACAAGCTTGCTATTTTCTAGCTTATAAGTTTTATTACATACTGCTGTAGTTGATTTTCTATGAGATATAAGAACTATTGTTTTATCCTCACAGTTTTCTTTTATAGATTTTAAAATTTCACCTTCGTTTAAAGTATCTAAATTACTTGTAGGCTCATCTAATATTAATACGTCTCCATCGCTTAAGAACGCTCTTGCAAGACCTATTCTCTGCTTTTCTCCTGATGAAAGATTTCCTCCAAGCTCTCCAACTTTTGTATCATATCCCTTTGGCAGACTTTCAATAAATTCATGTATTGAAGCCATTTTAGCTGCCTTTACAACCTCTTCCTTTGATGCTTTGATATTTCCTATTTTAATATTATCTAAAATTGATTCATTAAATAGATATGTTTCCTGACTTACTAAAGTCTGGCTACTTCTTATAGAGTCTGTTGCAACCTCTTTAATATCCTTATTATCAAGCTTAATCTTACCTTCATTAACGTCCCAGAATCTCATCATAAGCTTAACAAATGTACTTTTTCCAATTCCACTCTCACCTATAAGTGCAATCTTATCACCTTTTTCAATATGAACAGATGTATTATCGAATATTTTTTCTTTTCTATTTGGATAAGAGAATGTTACATCTTCATAAGATATTGAATCACCATTTACTGCATGCCCTTCTAAAACTTCTTCTACATGAGGTTCTTCATCTATAAGATCAAATAATCTTTCTGCACATGCAAAAGTCTGAAGTAATGTATTAGATAAATTACTTAAAGCAACTACTGGTCCGAATGATGATGCTATTACTACTATTCCTACTAACATCCATGTAAATGAAAGTTTTCCTACTGAATATTGTTGGAATCCTACACCTACAAAAGTTAATATAGCAACCATTATAGTTAAATCAGTTATAGCTCTTATTATTCCTTCATGTTCTTTTATCTTATCAAGACTTTCGTTTATTCTATGAGATTTTGAATTAATCTCTTTTAATCTTTCTTCACCATTTCCAAATAATAAAACTTCCTTTAACCCTCTTAAAGAATCAAGTATATAGTTATTACATTCACCAAACATGTTTCTATAAGCTACTCCTGCTTCTTTTCCAAGACTTGATGAAGCATATGGTATAACGAATCCTACTATTAAGAAGAATACTACTGATAATAATCCAAACCATGGGTTTATCATATATAGAATTACTGCAATTATACTGTTTGTTATTACTGCAATTGATATTGGAGCTATAGTATGAGCATAGAATACTTCTAAAAGCTCTATATCCGATGTAATAAGTGATATAAGATTACCTTTTTCTTGACCTTCTAGTTTTGCAGGAGCAAGTTTTCTAAGCTTACCAAATATCTTATCTCTTAATATATATAGTATTTTAAATGCTATGTAGTGACCAGATAACTGTTCAGCATATCTTAAAAATCCTCTAAATACTGCACTTAAAACCATAACTACCATAGCACCTGTAAAGCTTATGAATGTTATATCTCCTATAAGTGTACCTATAGCTATTGCACCAAAGCTTGCTATTGCTATTGCTGCTAAAAATCCTATAACACCCATGCTTATAGTTATTAGCATAATTGGAGCTAACGGTTTTAATTCAACTATTAGCCTTTTCATTATCTGGAAGCCTGATCTTCTTTTCATATTAGCAAACCTCCCTTATCATTTCTAATTCATTTTGTTTATTAACCATATCATAATAATGTTTCTTATCATTCATTAACTCTTCATGAGTTCCATTTTCAACTAATATACCTTTATTCATAACATATATTTGTTTTGCATCTACAACATTAGCTAATCTATGAGATATTACTAAAATAGTTTTATCTTTAGAAAGTTCATAAATAGCTTCCCAAATACTTTCTTCACTTTCAACGTCTATATTAGATGTTGCTTCGTCAAATATTATCATATCTTTATTTGCAAGTATTACTCTAGCTAATGCTAATCTTTGTTTTTGACCACCTGATAAAGCACTACCTGCTTGTCCAACATCTGTTAATAAACCATCTTTTAAGCCAGCTACAAAATCAAATAATCTAGCTGTTTTTAATGCTTTATCAATTTCTTCTTGAGTTGCATCTTTCTTAGCCATTAAAAGGTTATCTAAAATAGTTCCATTAAATATATAACTATTAGTTGATACTAAAGCTATATTTTCATAAATATTATCTAATGATATATTTTCAATATTATTTTTGTTTAATAAAATTTCTCCACTTGTTACTTTGTAATTATTTAATATAAGTGATGCTATTGTACTCTTACCAGAACCACTTTCCCCTACTATAGCAACTAATCCACCTGGAGTAATCTCCATATTTATATTATTTAATACTTTTCTTTCACCATCATAGCTGAAATCAATGTTCTTTAATTCTACTGAAATTTCTTCAAATTTAGTGTTTTCTTTAACAGTTATATTTTTTTCTCTTTCTTCTGCATCTAAAATTCCAAACATTCTATCACTAGCTGCCATACCATTCATTGCAATATGGAAATATGACCCTAAAAGTCTTAATGGAATAAAGAATTCTGAAGAAAGTAATATTATTATAAGTAAGCTTCCTACAGGAATTTCACCATTATTAAATTGATGTAAAGCTACTATAGTTCCTGCTGCTGCTCCACCAAAAGCTACTAAATCCATAATAGTTATTGAATTAAGCTGCATACTTAAAACTTTCATTGTTATCTTTCTAAACTTTTCAGACTCTGTATTCATTTTTTCATGTCTTTCTTCATCGATATTAAATACTTTTAAAGTAGTTAATCCTTGAAGATTTTCTAAGAAAGTTCCACCTAAGTCAGAGTAAGATTTCCAATAATCTTTTAATATTCTCTTTGCAATCTTTTGGATAGCTATTATTGATACTGGTATAAGCGGTACACATAAAATAAATACTAATGCAGCTTTAAATGATATAAAGCTCATAAAAATAAATAGTGTTACTGGTACTAATAATGCATAGAATAATTGAGATAAATATTTACCGAAGTATATTTCTAACTGTTCTACACCTTCAACTGCAACTTGTACTACAGCTGATGTACTTTCTACTGAAGTATAACCTGTTCCAAGTTTTAATAATTTCTTATATATAAGTTCTCTTAATGTTATTCTTGCATTTGCTGATGCTGCATTAGAAAACTTAGCATATAAAATATTGCTTAAATATCTTATAGCTAACAACATAACAATTATTGCTACTGCTCCTAATAATGAAATTGGTCCAACTACCTTAAATTCTGCCATAGCAGCAAAAATATTACTATTGATTAAATTTAATCTTTCTCCTAAATATATCTTATTAATAAATTGCCCTATTAAAATTATAATTACTATATTACATAGCACTGCGATCCAATTTGCTAATATAGTAAGTGCTATATACTTTTTTGAATCTTTACAAAGGTTAATTAACCTTTTATTTATCATCATAATATCGTCCTCCATTGATATTTCGTTTTAATTGATAACTCTTATCACCTTATTTAATATACACTAATTGATAATTATTATCAAGTTGTCTTTTAACAATATTTCAAACTTTTTCTTTAAAATAAAAAAGTACTTATAATCATTTTAATTATAAGTACTTTTATAAGTCTATCTTTATAAAATTGACTCTTTTCTTGTTAATTGTTATAAGCATATCAATACCTTCTAATTAGATGCTATTTGTTTAATTACTGTTTCTAATGAATTCACTGTACTCTTATGATTTCTAATCACTGTTATATTTTTCTTGTCTGCTTCTTTTTTAGCTGCTAATACTAATTTATGCGATACTACATCTGTTAACAATATTACCGCATCTGGTTTTCCTATTTTATTTCTAAACCCAGTTTCCATCTGTGTAAAAACTTTAGCCTTACAATTATATTTTTTACACATATCAATATACTGCTTGCTCATTCTATCATGTCCACCAACAATTACTATACTCATACATACTCACCCTTCTTTTATATTGGTTAATTATAGTTAATTTTTATACTGCTACACCATCCAACTCACTTATAATATTTTTTAAATTGCAAAATACCTTGTGAGCAGAATCCCCTTTTAAAATATACTTCACAGTTTTTTCTTTTATCATGTCGTAAGTATTAAAAACTTCTTTGGCAGTACTATAATCGTTATACACTCTCCAATACCCACAAGCTAAACACTTCTTAGTACTACAATTCATAAAGTCTTTTACATCTTCAAGAGGATACCCTAAAAAAACTCCTAATTCATGAGGGCAGTTAAATTCATTATATCTTCTTTTTAATTTTTCTAAATAAATATCTAAATCATTTTCATCACTATATCCAATCTTATTTAAAAAATGCTTATTTTCTTGTTTAAATATATAATTAGATAATTGTTTTTTATCGTATACTAAAATAATTAATGCATTTTCACATTCTCTCAAGCTAATATAGTTTATGTCTATAGACTTCAAAAATTTTTCTCCATACTTGCACCATTTTTCATAAATACTATCAATACCTTTTTTTAGCGTTATTGTTGCCGACGGTTTTGCTTCTGATATCACTAGAGATGCATTAAAAATCAAAAACTTTTCAATACATTCTCTTTCTTCCATATTGTTTAAACTTTTGTAAAAACCTATTGTACTCATTCTTAACTCCTATACTCCAACCTCTATTTAATATTGATATTCATTCTCAATTACTTAATATTTTATATTATGCTTTTTTCCTTGTCAATATGAATGTATATATTTTCAAAAATATACCCTTGTAATTTTGTAGTTCTATTATTACATTTTATTTTTAATATTTATTTCATACTCTTTATCTTAGAAAAGAGAGAAAATCTATCATTAGATTATCTCTCTTACAGTTATTTTATTTTGCTATTTTAATACAAATGATTTACAATCTGTACATTCAGGAACTGTAGGATTTGCTTCATGAGTTCCAACTTGTATAGCATTTAATGTACAATAATCTGCTGAGTTAGCATGATGCTTGCATTGTTGTACGCTACATTTGATACTTTCATTTTTATTCATTTTTACACCTCCTTTGTCATCAACACTAATATTATTCTTCTATTAACCTTTAATTATTCATTAATTTATTACTAAGCTTTTTAAATCTCTCCCTTTTGAAACTTCTTATTTATAACTATATTTATTTTCGTTTTTTATTTCTAATATTTCTATACTAAGATATGATTTCCCCAATCTGTTAATATACTCTTAATATTTGTAAAACAAATGCTTTTTAAATTTTATCTATATATTTCTGTATTTGATTTTAATTAAAGAATTCATAAAAAAACAGGATTTAATTTAAAAATTAAATCCTACTTTTTTTCCTATATTCTATATTATTTATGACTTCCACAATCGTGATGAACACAAATATTCGAATTATCAAATTCTTTTAGTTCATTTTTATTAATTAATTCTATATTTTTTTCTACTGTTCCATCAGCAGCTTTAAATACTTTTATTCCCATAGACTTTAGTTTGCTAATAGCTCCTTGCCCTATTCCTAAAACTACAATAGCATCAACTACTTCTCCGCATAAAGCTTTAATAGGTTGGCATTTACCGTGCTCATGATCTAAGTTACCGTTGTTTATAGTTTTTACTTCCTTTGTCTCAGAATCAACTACTATAAACATTTTAGCACTTCCAAAGTGATTATATGGGATACTGTTCATTCCTTCATTAGTGTTAATTGGAAAACAAACTTTCATATTTTTAATCCTCCTTTAAAATATTCTTACAGCAATTTTTCATTGACTTACAACTATTCTTGCAAACAGAAATATCGAAGCTATTTTCTTCTTCATTTAACCCGTCACTTATTAAATTGAAATCATCATTAATTAACCCTTTTATAAAATTAATAGATTTTTCTAATGATTCTCTATTTAGTTCATACATAAGATGATATCCTCTTTTATATCCAACTATTAAAGAAGATTCCTTAAGTACTTTTATATGTTGTGACACAGCTGCTTCTGATATATTTAAATGCTTAGCTATTCCTTTAGCACAGATGTTTTTATGAGAAACTAATATTAAGATTTTTAATCTTGTTTCATCCGCTATAGCTTTAAAAATTTTTATTCTTTCTTCCATAGGTACCTCTTTATTTAATTAAGCAATTACTTAATTAAATTATATTCCTATATTTTCCCAATTTCAAGTGTAAATAAAAAAATAACTTCTAAAAAAATTTTAGAAGTTATTTTTTAGATTATTGTTTAGTTTTAGGATTAAAAATTACAGCCATTAAATATCCAAAAAAGATTGCTGCTGTAATGCCACCGGCAGCTCCAGTTATTCCACCAGTAAAGGCTCCTAATAATCCATCTTTTTCAACACCTTCAATAGCTGCTTTAGCTAACGAATTTCCAAAGCTAGGTAATGGAATTGTAGCACCTGCTCCTCCTATTTCTATTAGCTTATCATATAACCCAAAGCCACCTAAAATTGCTCCTATTGTTACAAAAGCAACTAATATTCTTGCTGGAGTCAACTTAGTTGTATCCATTAATATTTGTGCAATTACACAAATTAAACCACCTACTACAAACGCACTTATATAATCCACTTATAATTTAGTAAACTACCTTTAGTCTACTAAAATTCACCTCCTTAATCAATTTCAATAGCAACTGCATGAGCTATTCCTGGAATAGATTCACCTTGAAGAGATGTTGTTGGACTCATTAAAGCTCCTGTAGATACCAGTAGCATCTTTTTTATCTCTCTTCTCATTAATTTCTTATAAAAATATCCACATGTAACTACTGCAGAGCAACCACATCCACTTCCACCTGAATCAGTTTTTTGTCTTTCATCATCAAAAATCATGTCTCCACAATCTACATAAACATCTTTAATATCATATCCATATTCAAGTAATAGTTTTTCTGTAATCTCTTTACCTACTTTACCTAAATCTCCTGTAGCTATAACATCATAATCACTTGGTTTTCTTCCTGTATCCTTAAAATGATTATAGATAGTATCAACTGCAGCTGGTGCCATTGCTGCTCCCATATTATTTGAATCTTTTTCACCGTAGTCTTTAACAACACCAGTAGTAACATATGTAACCTTTGGAAAATCTCCATAATTTGAAAGTACCATAGCACCTGATCCAGTAACAGTCCATTGTGCTGTTGGATTTCTTTGTGATCCATATTCTAATGGAAATCTAAATTGTCTTTCTGCTGAACTAAAATGTGATGATGTAGATGCTACTACATATCTTGCAAAACCACCATCTACAAATAAAGATGCCATACTTAATGATTCTGCCATAGTTGAACATGCACCATATAAACCAAAGAAAGGTATATTTAATTCTCTTGCTGCATATCCTGACGAAACTATTTGATTTAAAAGATCCCCTGCAAAAAGATAATCTATATCTTCTTCTTTTAAATTTGCTCCTGAAATAGCTCCTTTTATAGCTGTATACATCATTTTTGATTCTGCTTTTTCGAAACTATCTTTTCCTAAAGTATCGTCATTAATAATCTCATGAAAATACTCTTTTAATGGACCGTCACCTTCTTTAGGTCCTACTATTGAGAATGTTGAAATTATCTTCGGAGGATTTTGTAGTTTTATAGTTTGTTTTCCTATTTTTTTTGCTGCTGAAGTCATAATTACCTCCTATATCATTCCAAATAATTTTAATACATAATATACTAAACCTACTAGGACTGAAGTACCTATTCCATATACAAGAACTGGGCCTGCTATAGTAAACATTTTTGCTGCTACTCCAAATACAAATCCTTCTTTTTTGAATTCTATTGCTGGAGCAACCATTGCATTAGCAAAACCAGTAATAGGAACTACAGTTCCAGCACCTCCAAAAGTGGCTATCTTATCATATACACCTAATCCTGTTAACAATGCTCCTAGAAAAACCATTATTACAGGAAGCCACTTTTTAGCCTCTTCTTCTGGGATTCCATATTTAATTAGCATATTCAAAATAAATTGGCCAATTGTACATATAATTCCACCTACTATGAATGCTAATATGATATTTTTAAAATATTTTGGCTTAGGTTTTGCTTGCTTACTAAGATCTTGAAATTCATTTAATATCTTTTCTTCTTTCTTAGAAATGTCAGCCATAATAATCTCTCCTTCCTAACATATATGTATTATTCCTCTAAACTCAAAAAAAATGCCTAAAAAAGCTAATTCTCTAGTATATTTATCTATTAAATTTTTTTATTATTAATAAATAAAAAAACACCATATACACTTTAATGTGTTTTAGGTGTTTTACTTACTTCTTTTATTTATTCTATTTTTCATTTTCTTTAGTTTACACATCCTCTAATTTGCTTTTCATTTGCATTAGTACTTTCTTTTCTATTCTCGATACTTGAACTTGACTTATACCTAATAATTTTGCAACTTGAACTTGCGTTTTATCTTTAAAATATCTTAGCATAATTATTTGCCTTGATTTATCATCTAGACCTCTTAATGCCTCTTTTAACGCAATCTTATTTATCATACCACTATCTTCTTCACCATTTTCACTTAATTTATCTATTAATAAAACTGGTGACCCATCATCTTGATGTATTGTATCATAAAGATATGATAATCCACTTGCTGATTCCATAGCAAAGACTATATCTTCTTTATCAATACCTGCATACTCTGATAATTCATCAACAGATGGTTCTCTTCCTAGCTTTTTAGTAAGAATTTCTCTATCAAAATGTATCTTTCTTGCTAAACTCTTTACATTCCTACTTACTTTTATCATTCCATCATCTCTTATGAATCTCTTAATCTCACCGATTATCATAGGAACAGCGTAAGTAGAAAACTTTACATTATATTTATTATCGAAGTTTTTAATAGCTTTAACTAAACCTATAGATCCAATTTGAAAAATATCCTCATAGTCATAGCCCCTATTTAGAAACTTCTTACTAATTGATGATACTAGTGGCAAATTCATCTCTATTAATATATTCATTGCATCTTTATCACCATCTTTAGCTAACAGTATTAATTGAGAATTATCATTGTAATTAAAGTCTTCTTTTCTTACATTACCATTTTTCATAATACTCCCCTAACATAATTAATTAAATTTTTTCTTCATGATAACTCTTGTACCTTTTCCAAATTCACTTTCTACATTTAAACTATCCATAAATGTTTCCATAACAGTAAAGCCCATTCCTGATCTTTCTAGGTCTGGTCTTGATGTATAAAGAGGCTCTCTTGCTTGTTCTACATCTTTTATTCCTCTACCATTATCTATTATAGTTATAGTTACTTCATTACTACTAATTGATGCTTCTATCCTAATTATTCCCTCTTTTTTATTTTCGTAACCATGAATTATAGAATTTGTTACAGCTTCTGAAACTGCAGTCTTAATATCAGCTAACTCATCTATAGTCGGGTCTAATTGAGAAACAAATGCAGCTACTGCTACTCTTGCAAACCCTTCATTTTCTGACCTACTTACAAATTCTATACATACTTTGTTATCTAACATAAAAACCCCTCCATTAAATGCATTTAATAGCTTCTTCTAAATTTTCGTAACTATTAATGATTTTATATAATCCTGATAGCTTAAATACCTTATCAACTCTGTTATTTACTTCAACAATACATACATTTCCATTACGTCCTTGAAGTTTCTTAGACCTTCCTATAACTACACCTATTCCTGAACTATCCATAAAAGTAACATCTTTAAAATTCATAACTAATGATTTAATATTATCTCTGTCTATTCTATCATCTATCTTAACTCTTACTTCTTCAGCACTATGATGATCTAATTCACCAATTAAATAAACAATTAAAGTGTTATCTTGTTTATCAAAATTTAGATACATATTAATCAACTCTAAATATATTATTTAGAGTTACACCCCCTTTTTCTTCCTTCTTTTTCCATAATTTTAACATAATGTATGTTAAGTAGTCAACTTTTATTACATCTTATAATTTAAAATTTAATTATAAAAAGGTATCATTCACCCAATGATACCTTTTTATAACTTCAACATTTTTTAGATTTATATTTATTTATTTCATTATTTACTTCTTCATAGAATTTATCTATAGTTTCTCCTTCACTTAATAACAATACTTCTATAGCATCATTTAATGTTTCCATTTCATATAAATGAAATTTATTTTCCAGTATAGCTTTTTCAACATTCGGAGTTAAAGTAATTTCATCTTTGTTAGCTGCTGGTAGTAAAACCCCTTTTCCTTCTATAGTATCTATTATCTCGCAAACTCTATAAAATCCTTCTATTTTCTCATTTATTCCACCAATAGCCTGAACTTCTCCAAACTGATTTACTGAACCAGTTACTGCTATATTTTGTTTTATTGGTTTTCTACTAAGAGCAGATAATATTGATATTATTTCAGCAATAGATGCACTATCTCCTTCAACCAATCCATAAGTCTGTTCAAAGCTTAAATGAAAATCTACAGGAATTTCTTCATATGGATTTAAAATATTAGTTAATAACCCTTTTAATATATTTATAGATTTTTCATGAATCTTTCCGCTTAGATTACTTTCCTTTTGAATATCTACAATTCTTCCTGTACCTTTATATGCAACACAAGTTATTCTCATAGGTTTTCCAAAAGTATAATATCCAGTATCTAGCACAGCTAGTCCATTAATAGCTCCTATTCTTTCTCCTTTAACTGAAATTAATATCTTTTTTTCATTGTATAATTTCATCATTTCTTTTAATATAGCTTCTTCTTCATAAGCAACTTCTATTATTTCTTTCTCTGTTATTTTATCACTCTTAGTTTCAACTGCATAATGGTTAGCTAATAATAATAACCTTTCTATAGTATACTTTTCTACAAATAATTTATTTTTACAACTAGCTTTTCTAGATAAATATTTAAAAATCTCTCTTAATCCATTACTAGTTACTTTTAATAACTCTTCTTTTCTTATCTTATTATTTATTTCACTTGTTACAGTCTTTATAACATCATCAGTTATTTCAACAATAGGAGAAAACTCTGCTCTTAAAGGGAATAATTTTCTAAAGTCTTCATCTGAATTATATAAAATATCGTATGAATCATAATCACCAATTATAATTACTTTAACTTTTATAGGTATAGGTGCCGGCTTAAGTCCACTGACATTAATAAATTCCATATAACTTTTATTGTTATCAAAAGATAATGTATTAGATAATAGTATCTTCTTTAAATAGTAATAACTTGAAGGATTTGTAGCTAAAGAGCTTAACCTTAAAATTAAACATCCTTCATTAGCTTTTAATAATGATCCTGCTGTTATTAATGATATGTCTGTAGTATAAACTCCATTATGATTTTCATACTCTATTGTTCCAATCAAATTATTTAAGTTAGGATCTTCTTCAAAAATAACTGGTGGACAAGGACTCTTACTATTATCTACTATAACTTTAACATCATATTTATTTAGAACTTCATATATTTCATTTTCATCGTCTTCAAGACTCATGGTATAGCACTCTACAATATTTTCTTCTATAGATGTAAATAATTTTTCTAAATACTCGTAAGAATCATCATCTGTTATAAATTCTATTAAGGCTTCATCCTTATATTCTTCCATATTATTAATTAAAAACTTAGTGTATATTTTTTTAAGCTTTTTCATAGACTTCATCTCTAAATTTTTTAGTTCTTCTAGAACAACCTCTGCTCTCTTTTTTAGCTTGCCTGCATTTTCAACTATTATTTCTTTCTTATCATCATCTAGGCTATCATATTCTTTTTCTGTCATTGCCTCTTCCCCATTCAAAGGAATAAATGCAAACCCCTTAGAACTAGCCTTTACTTCAAACCCCTCTTTCTTTGCTGATTCTATAAGCTCATTTATACACTCATTTCTTCTTCCTTGAATCTCTTCTACTAAAAAGTCCTTCTCTTCTTCTGTTGACTCCCTATAAAAATCATCTATTGTTTCTAAGTATGCATTTTTAATTCCTTCCACCGTTTCCTTTAATTTGTTTCCCTTTCCATTTGAAACAAATATAGCTTCTGGCTTTTTCTCATCCCCTATAGTTACGTAGCAAATATCTTTTGGTGAATTTAGATCTTTATATTCATTTTCAATATAACTAATTAATTCTTTTAACTTATCTTTTGAAAATGAATCTATTAAATATAAATTATATCCCTCTTTATCTATGCTTAGTGCTCTACTAATCCTCTTATATGCTTCATTAAATTCTGGAATCCCCTGTATCTCCTTAAATTCATCGTTTTCTGGTATTGATAAGTCAAACAATATTTCGTTTGGATTTAGTTCTTTTCTCATAAACCTCCTATCCAAAGTATAACTTGATTAAAATCAGTAGTTTTTACCTTTATACAGTTATATATTATATTAATATTCTCATATCTAAATTTTAGGTAATGTTTTTTCTTAAAACTAAAATTTATTTTTAAAATAAAAAGAACCACTATTTAAAGTGATTCCTTTTTGATATTTTTATATTTATTTTTAGTACGTAGAATTTGATTCTTTTCCTTCACAAATAGCTATTGATGCAGATGCACCTATTCTTGTAGCTCCATTCTCTATCATAGTTAAAGCATCTTCTCTACTTCTTACTCCACCAGATGCTTTTACTCCCATATCTGGACCTACAGTTTCTCTCATAAGTTTTATATCGTGAGCAGTTGCCCCACCTTTTGAGAATCCTGTAGATGTCTTAACAAAATCTGCTCCAGCTTCTTTTGATAATTCACAAGCTATAACCTTCTCTTCATCTGTTAAAAGGCAAGTTTCTATTATAACTTTAGTTAATGCTTTTCCTTTTGCAGCATTTACTACAGCTTGTATATCATTTTTAACGTATGCTAAATCTCTTTCTTTTAATTTTCCAACATTTATAACCATATCAACTTCAGTTGCACCCTTTTTTATAGCATCTTCAGTTTCAAATGCCTTAACCTCTGTTGTTGTTGCTCCTAAAGGAAATCCTATTACAGTACAAACCTTAACTGGTGTTCCTTCTAAAATTGTAGCAGCTTTAGCTACCATAGATGGATTTACACATACTGATGCAAAATTATATTTAACTGCTTCTTTACAAAGTTCCATAATTTCTGCTTCAGTTGCTTCTGGCTTTAAAATTGTATGATCTATCATTCTTGCAATATTTATATTTTCCATACTATACCTCCAAAAATAAATGATGTATTCTAATTACTAATTATAATCTACAATATGTAAAATGAAAAGCATTTATTCAACAATTACAGTAATGCATATTTTAATTATTATACTGTATAATTAAACAAATTTTAGAAATTCTTAAAATAATGTTAATTGCTCAACCTTTTCTTCTTTTATACTACTTACAGTTAATCCTATTAATCTTATAGTTTCACTAAATACTTCTTCTTCAATTATTTCAGTAGCAACACTATAGATATCTTCAGCTTTATTAATATAATATAAAAGCGTTTTACTCCTAGTATGATTTATAAAAGAACTAGTTTTATATTTAACTGTAACAGTCTTAATAAATATATTCTTCTGCTGTAAATAATTACTTATCTGTAAACTAAAATCTTCAATATACCTCTTTAACTCTTCTTTATCATCGGTATCAGATTTTAAAGTAGTTTCTTTTCCATAAGATTTTCTATCTCTATTTGGTGTAACAGCTCTATTATCTATTCCTCTAATTCTATTATAAATATCTATACCATACTTTCCAAAATACTCTATAAAAAACTCCTTAGGATGAGCATATAAATCTTCAATTTTATACATTCCCATATTATTTAAACGTCTAACAGATTTTTGTCCTAGTCCATAAATTTTAGATATAGATAAGGGTTTTAATATTTCTGGAATCATATCTTCAGTAATAACCATTATTCCATTAGGCTTATTCCAATCTGAAGCAAGCTTAGCTAAAAATTTATTATATGATATACCTATAGATAATGTTAGTCCTACCTCTTTATATACTCTTTTTTTGATATATAAAGCAGCCTCTTTATAATCTTCAAATCTGCTATTTGTGATATCTAAATATGCCTCATCTATTGAAAGAGGCTCTACTAAAGGTGTTATTTCTCTAAATATATTAAAAATTTGTGCAGATACCTCTTTATATCTCCAATATCTACCTCTTAAATATATTCCTTGAGGACATAACTTTTGAGCCATAAATATAGGCATTGCAGACTTAACCCCATATTTTCTTGCTTCATATGAACATGTTGATACTACACCTCTTTCACTTACTCCTCCAACTATTACAGGTTTACCTTTTAGTTTTGGATTGTCTCTTTGTTCTACCGATGCAAAAAATGCATCCATATCAACATGTAATATTATCTTGTACATATCTACCACCTAGTTTAATACTTCTGAAAACATACCTTTATTTTTACTATTTATAAAAGATAATATTCCATGCGCTAATAACTCATCTATATAAACCTTATTTTCTGAATTATTGCAAAAAGCAATTATTGAAATAGCTATTATAGTTCTAAAACCTTTATCTATATAATATTCGTATTCACTTTCTTGATCACATAGCTCTTCGATTACACCTTCTACTAAATCAACATTTCTTCTCGGATTAATATTGTATAGTATTCCTATAAGCGGTAAAAACTGATTAGCAATCTTTATGTTTCTTTTTTCTAGTTGTTGAATAAACTCTACGCTTCTATACATATGCCCTGATGAACCGTTTAAAAGTATTGCATTAGCTAAACCTTGAATTCCATTTTTAGATCTTATATTAGCATCTGCAATATGCTCAAAAACATTTTCTACAAAGTCATTTATAACGTCTGGCTCAATATCATTTAATGCCCATAAAGCACAAACTAAATAATCATCATCTTGTGTTATATTATAATATTTTTCTTTTAGAACATAATAAGTATCTAGCATCTTCTGTACTAATACTTCTTTATCTTTATCTCTTCCATATCTAGCTAAAACGTACGCAGTAAGAGCCAAATGAGCTCCTTCTACAAATTTTTCTTCTAATATATTCATGTAGTCAAACATATTTTGAATCAATTCTTCTTCTATACTCTTATCTAAAGATGCAATAAGTATTGATATTAAATACAGAACATCTCCTCTAAAAATAGACAGCCTTGGTGTTGCTGCTTTTATATACTTTCTAATTTCTTTAATTCTTTCAACTGGTATTTCACTCTCATAATGCGAAAATACTAATGATGCAAAATGGTTTAATAAATCTCCATCATTTCTTAATTCCATCCTTGCAATTTTATAATTGTTAACAGTTAAATTAATTCTATTTAAAATGAAATTTTCCATTATTTTTTACCTCTCCTCATTGGCAATTATCAATAAAAATTTAATTACTTCTACATTATACTATAAAATAGTGTCAATTTTATATCAAAATGATATATGTCATAAATTAATATACTTATATTAAGTAAATTACTTAATACCATTAAACAGTATCATAATTAAAAAGGCTACTTAGTAAATTAAATAGCCTTATACATATATATCCTAAACTCGGATACCTTTGAGATTTAAAGATACTTTTAATTGAAACTTCAAATCATCACTTATTTTATTATCTCCATTTATTAAATTATAAAACTCAATAAAAGTATCCATATATTCTGTGGAATTTTGAATCTTTGGTAATCCATCAATATCACGTATATATTGATATACAAGGTCATTGCTTATATCATTGGAGAATTTTTCCCTGTAGAAATTTATCATTCTCTTATACTTTTTATAAATATTATATTTTTGAGAAGTTGTTATTCGAACTATAACTATAATTGCAACTACTAGTAGAAAAATACTAACCAATAAATATTTCCACACTTAGTTATCACTCCTCTTCTTATAATTTTGTAGGAGTATATAAATTACTGCCTAATATATTATATTCACTTTAACAATTTTTTCTATATTTTTTTATAATTATTCTAAATTATTAACTAAAAAAAATTCAATATTCACTTTTTATCCCTTTTTCTTTAAAATATTTTTGAATGAATTTATACGTTTCTGTTTCTTCTGGTAAAGTTCCTAAAACATACATGGAAAAGCACTGTGCAAAATACTCTTCTGAATTTACTTTTATATACTCATACTTAACATTAAAATTGCGATAATAGAATTTTTCACCATCAGGAAATATTAAATCCTTTTCACTTTCATATATTTTTCTAAATCTATATGTATCTGATATTTTTATAAATGGTAATTCATTATAACTTATAGCATGTCCAATCTCATGAAGCAAAACCACTTCATTACTGTAAGTCTTCTGTATTGTAATAGTCTTGCTTCTATGAGAATATTTTGATGTAACTCTTCCATATTCACTATTCTCACCTATATCATCTGTGGTAGTAATAGTTATTCCTATTCTATATAATTTTCTAATTAACTCTTCTGGAACTCTTCTCAAAGTTTCTTCTATATTAAAATACACAGGTTCAATCATATCCTCAGATTTTAATTCATTTATCATTTCATCAACGGAAATCTTCTTATCCCTGTAGTTATATATCTCTGTTATTGATGGACATAATAATATTATTGTGATAGCCCAAAATGCCATATATATTAATTGTAACCTTATAATTTTTTTCATCATATTTACCTTCAAAAACATATTTTTATAAATAATATGAAAAAAAAAGATTATTTAGACTTGCGGAGCACTTTGTTTATTCATATATAAGATTACTTTTAAAATATACTATATTTACCTTAACAAATACTTAATACATCTCCTACTTCATAGGTGTTATTCATATTTAATTGTATAAATTTCAATTATTAATCTTTACTCTATATTTTTAGATAAAAAATAAACCTCGTTAATTCTTTAAAATCAACGAGGTTTATCTTTTATATTAAAATTCTAATATCTCTATCTGAATTTTTTATTATTTTGCGTGTTCTTCAACAGCAACAGCAACAGCAACTGTCATACCAACCATTGGGTTGTTACCAGCACCGATTAATCCCATCATTTCTACGTGAGCAGGAACTGATGATGATCCAGCGAATTGTGCATCTGAGTGCATTCTTCCCATAGTATCAGTCATACCGTAAGAAGCTGGACCTGCAGCCATGTTATCTGGGTGAAGAGTTCTACCAGTACCACCACCTGATGCAACTGAGAAGTACTTCTTACCTGCTTCTACACATTCTTTCTTGTATGTTCCAGCAACTGGGTGTTGGAATCTTGTTGGGTTAGTTGAGTTACCAGTGATTGATACGTCAACACCTTCGTGATGCATTATAGCAACACCTTCTCTAACGTCGTTTGAACCGTAGCAGTTAACCTTAGCTCTTGGACCGTTTGAGTATGCTTTTGATTGAACAACTTCTAATTTTCCTGTGAAGAAATCGAATTTAGTTTCAACATAAGTGAATCCGTTTATTCTTGAAATTATCTTAGCAGCATCTTTTCCAAGACCGTTTAAGATAACTCTTAATGGTTCTTTTCTTACTTTGTTAGCCTTTTCAGCTATTTTGATTGCACCTTCAGCAGCTGCGAATGATTCGTGTCCTGCTAAGAATGCGAAACATTTAGTTTCTTCTCTTAAAAGCATAGCTCCTAAGTTACCGTGTCCTAAACCAACTTTTCTGTCATCAGCAACAGATCCTGGGATACAGAAAGCTTGTAACCCTTCTCCGATAGCTTCAGCAGCATCAGCAGCCTTTGTGCAACCTTTCTTTATAGCGATTGCTGCACCTAAAACGTAAGCCCAAGCAGCATTTTCGAATGCGATTGGTTGAGTTTCTTTAACAATTGTATATGGATCTATTCCGTATGCATCACATACAGCCTTAGCATCTTCTAATGTTTTCATTCCGTATTTTTCTAATACTGGAGTGATTTGTCCTATTCTTCTTTCATAACTTTCAAATAATGCCATGATTAAATTCCTCCTTACAAATTATTCGTGTCTTGGATCGATTAATTTAACAGCGTCAGCAACTCTTCCGTATTGTCCTGCAGCTTTTTCTAATGCTTCATTAGCATCCATTCCCTTACCGATCATTTCCATCATTTTTCCTAGGTGAACGAACTTGTAACCGATGATTTCATTATCTTCATCTAAAGCGATTTTAGTAATGTATCCTTCAGCCATTTCTAAGTATCTTGGTCCCTTATCTAAAGTTCCGTAAGTAGTACCAACTTGAGATCTTAATCCCTTACCTAAGTCTTCTAAACCAGCTCCTATTGGTAGTCCACCTTCAGAGAAAGCAGTTTGAGATCTTCCGTATACGATTTGTAAGAATAATTCTCTCATTGCTGTATTTATAGCATCACAAACTAAGTCTGTGTTTAAAGCTTCTAATATAGTTCTTCCTGGTAATATTTCTGAAGCCATAGCTGCAGAGTGAGTCATACCTGAACATCCTATTGTTTCTACTAATGCTTCTTGGATAACTCCATCTTTAACATTTAAAGTTAACTTACATCCACCTTGTTGTGGCGCACACCATCCGATACCGTGAGTTAATCCTGAAATGTCTGATATTTGAGTAGCTTGTACCCATCTTCCTTCTACTGGAATTGGAGCACATGCGTGATTTGCGCCTTTAGCAACAACGCACATTTCTTCAACTTCTTTTGAATACATCATATTATATTTCTCCTCCCTAATTTATAAATCATTTAGCTTGTCCGATTAAAGCCAAATTTAATAACTGGGTCAAAATCCATCCCTATGGGATAAATCTATCCTACATCTAATATAATAACAGATGTAAGTCTATGTAACAAGAATATATTATATTTTTTTCTATAATAATTCAATTTAACTGTAAAAAAAAGTGGATTTACCCACTTTTTTTTAGATATTTTTATTTAAATTATCCTAATGCAACATCTAATATCATCATTGTTATAAATCCAAGTATTAACCCTATTGTTGTCAAATTTTTATTTTCTATAGAAGCTTCAGGCAATAATTCTGACCCTACTACTGCTACCATAGCTCCTGCCGAAAAAGCTAATAAAAAAGGTAACATGCTTCTTACAGTAATCGCTGCTACGGCACCAAGAACTCCAGCCACAGGCTCTACTAATCCTGAAAATTGTCCATAAAGAAAACTCTTACCTACTGATAACCCATCTCTTCTTAGAGGAAGTGATACTGCAGCACCTTCCGGAAAGTTTTGAAGTCCAATACCTAATGCTAAAGTAATCGCAGCACCTATTGAAGCACTTGGAATTCCCGCTGCTACACCACCAAAAGCAACTCCTACAGCTAACCCCTCTGGTATATTGTGAAGAGTAACAGCTGTAACTAACAATATGCTCTTTTTATATTTTTTAGCTATTGAATCAACACTTGTTTCATCACTTTTATTAATAACACCATAAGAATACTTGTCCATCATTTTATCAGCCAATATTATAAATACTCCTCCTGCAAAAAATCCAATTGCAGGTAACATCCATTCACTATAGCCAAGTTCTGTACATAACTCTATAGAAGGATTTAATAATGACCAGAAACTTGCGGCTACCATTACACCAGCACCAAAACCTAACATAGTATTTAGTATTCTTCTATCAACACTTTTAAAGAAAAATACTAAACCAGCACCTAATGCTGTAATAGCCCATGTAAAAATTGTTGCAAATAAACCTTGTAAAACTGGATTTAAATTCATAAACCATTCCATACCTTAGTTTTCCCTTCTAATAACACATAGTTCTACTTATAAACAATATATTGCAAATTACTACAATTAGTTCCTATATTCCGTCTAGTTAACTACTAATTTTAAAAAGATATTTGACTATTTATAAAAATATAAATTTATTGACAATAGTATATGGTATATGTTAACATTATTGATGTAGATTATTGAGTCGGCATGGCGGAACTGGCAGACGCACATGACTCAAAATCATGCGGGAAACCGTGAGGGTTCGATTCCCTCTGCCGGCACCATTTACCAAAACAGTAATGTTAAAAGCCTTGATTTCACTTAATTTGTGAAGTTAAGGCTTTTAATTTTTTATTATTTTCCCACTATTTTTCCCACTTCTATTACATAAATTAAAAGAAGCTCTATTTCTAGAACTTCTTAACTCTATCTTTTTATAATTTTATACCAAAACTCTCTATCAAGTTAATAAATCTTTCATCATCATTAAACTTTTCAAAACCAACTTCACAATAATGTTTCCTAAATTTTTTCAAGAAATATTCTCCATAATATCTCCTCTTCTCTTGTATAATTTTTATAGCTTCTTCTACTTCGTTTAAATTTAAATATGCTATCGTATCATCTAATTGCCAATCAAGAACTTTTTCAATTCTATCTATTACCTTCTGCACTAATTTTTCATCGTTATCTTCTAAATAAATATTTATAAGAAACATTCCTACATCCTCTACATAATCCCTATCTCTTATATTTTCAACTTCCATATCAGGATATTTCTCTCTAACTTTATCTAAAGCTCTATTGGCTAGATATATAGCATCATCTTTAACTCCTAAACCATATAATGCATAAGCCTTTCTATAGTATAATTTTGAAACTTCAATTTTATCTATAGCCTCTGGATACTTTTCGGCTAAATTTATTGACTCATCAATCAATTCTATAACTTTGTCAAGCCAACTTCCGTTCTTATAAAACTCATTTGATATTTTATATATATTAAACTCTAATTGAGTTTTAACATTATCTAGCTTTATTTTATCCTTTTCATCATATATTTTATCAATTTCATATTTTAATCTATCCACTTGCTCTTTACTTGAAAGCAAATCATCTTTTAACATTTTACTCTCTGTTAATAATTCATTTACTTCTTTATCAAAATCTTTAACCTTTACAAATTGAAACACTGATATAGATGAAACTATTATCGCAAAAAATATAGCTGATACTGCAATTACATTATTTATTCTTCCCGTAACATTATTAGCCACGGCCTCTATGGCCATTACTTGATCCTCTTGATATATCCCTGATGATTGTATAGTTACATTAGCATCTCCAATTCCTTTTGATATAAAGTATATTGTACTTATGAGAATTAATAAAAATATTATTCCATATACAATACTATTTATATTTATAATATATACTTTATTATTTTTACTATTTGTCATTTTATCTCCCCCTCAAAATCTACAATTCTATGTATAATTGCAAATTCCTTCATACTATGACATTAATACCATTTATTTTCGAACAATTCCTTAGCCTTATTAGAAATCCTATATATAGTTGTCCTTGATAACCTATATTTATCAATTAATCTTTCAACTGGTATCTCATTAATGTATCTATCTACAAATATATTCTTATGTAATTCAACATCTTTATATAGTCCTATCTCTATATTATTTAATTGTAGCTCTATCTGTAAAACCTTATATTCATATTCTCTGAACATTCTTCCATACTTTAATCTCTTTACAATATCAGTTTCATTCTCCAATAACTTCTTATACCTTTCATGTTCTTTCTTTATTCTAATTATATCTTTAGCTTTAACCATGCTATACCTCCATTTATAACCTTTGATATGCTTTTTAGAATATCGTAATTAAACAAAAGAACGGTAATTCATATCTACCGTTCATCATCTACACATCTATTCCCCAATTTCTAAATACATCTAAATAAAACTTATCTATATATCCAAGCTCTGCAAATACTTTTATATTATTCATTGCCCATGAGCTATTCCTTAATTTTCTTAGTGCTATATTCTCTATATTCCTTACTTTACTTACTGTACTATTAAATATATCTGCTATATCATCTAGTTTCATAGGTGTAGTGTTCCAACCATATTTAAGCTTTAATACTTCCCTTTGCTCTAAAGTATTATGAGTTTTCATAACTTCTTCTAATTCTTTTCTAAGATTGGCTCTAAATATTTCTTCTTCTATATTTTCAAATCCATAGTCTATATCTTCTATAATATCCCCTATTTCCCCTATATCTTTATCTTCTCCTACTGGAACATTAAGACTTGTACAACTATTATAAAGTTTATTATTACATATATCCTTACTACTAGCTCCATTAACACTCCTATGTATGTATCTATCTATATAAAACACTGCATAAGTAATAAATTTAGCTTTCTTTTCATTGTTAAAATCATATTTCTTTGCTGCAGTAATAAGTCCTAATACTCCGTTTTGATATAAGTCCTCTAATTCTAACTCTCTATTTATTCCATTATACTTATTTGCTATTTTATTTATTATGCCTGTGTTAGCTTGTATTAGCTCTTCTAGGGCTTTATTATCTCCACTTTGATATAGTTGTACTAATTCCTCATTACTCATGCTCTCACCTCTTTTATGTGTAGAATTATTGTTTTACAAGTTGTGTTCAGTCCTAAGTTTTAATGAACGTTTTAAATGTTCGTTTTGTAAATTTATCTGAACATTTTTTCATTTAATATCATCTATAAAAACTATAAGCTCACTCTCCCCATTCCCTACAATTAAAATATCCTCTATACTATAATCACTGCATTCAATTATTTCTAAACCATCTATTACATTATCTATTGGTACATAGCATTCTTTATCACATTCAACACTTTTTCTTAATTGAAATAAATAAAGTCCATCCCTAGTTTTTAATATACACTTTGAATATTTAGGATTTCCTTTTATCTTATAAATCTCTTTTCTTAATTTTGCTATTCTTTTATTACTTATCACTAACTAAATCCTCCAACTCTTGTATTTGCTTTTCTAATTCATCAACTCTTATACTCTGTAAAATACAATTACATAAATAAGCTATGGTATTAGCTTTCTTAGGATCTATTTCATTATTTGCTAATTGATTAGTAATCTTGGCTAAAACTTTTCTTATTTCTTTTGGACTACTTAGCCTATATCTAATTTTATCTGCCATATGGGGGAGTACCTCCTTCCTTTCTTTGTAATATCAAGGGTTTAGCCTTATTTCAAATAGTCAAAAAGGGCCTAAAAAGCCCTAGTTTATACTATTTATCTGTTATTATATAGCCTTATATAATAGCTCCAATTTTAAACTTTCTATCCCATCTGTTCCAGTTGAAGTAATAGCATTACTAAAGCTTTCTTTCATACTCTCTAATTTCTTTATATTTGGTACATTTTCAAATCCATCTATATATATTTCTTTTTTATCCGCTATTGCCATTAATACTCTTCTAACTATATTATTGCTGCTATAAATATTGAATAAATGCTTAATTTCCGATTCACTCATATTTTCCTTACTTAATTCAATCATCTTCAACACATTTGCAGTTTCTCCTGGATTATGATCAATATAACTATTCTCTTTATTTAATCTTTCTATCTCTACATCAAACACATTTCTGACTTCTTCATTAACTTTATTTCTTATATTTAATATTTCTTGTTGTTTTTCTTTAACTATCTCTAATTTATGCTCCTTTGTATATATAGGAGTTTCCTTAAATCTTTCAATACTTTTATTTATTTCCTTTATCTCTTCATTTCCTTTTCCTATAATTTCAGTTATTTTTTCTTTAATTTTTGACATCTTTATTCCTTCTTTCTTTAATATAAAATAATTTCTGTTTTAACTTATTTTCTTTTTTCATCGCTCATTTTTTTAGCTTTATTTGCCCAATATCTCTCTTGGTTAGCTTTTACCTTATCTTTGTTCTTAGCTCTCCATTGGCGCATATACTCTCGCCTTGCTAATTTTGCACTAGATTCCACATTAACAACTCCTTTAATACAAAATAAAAAGCCACGAGATAATATTCAGCTTTTAAACTGATATATTTCCCGTGGCTTTATAGCCTTATGCTTTTTGAAGCATGGTACTAAATTTATTTAATTTTATTTTTATCTTTATATTTATTTTATCACAAAATACACTTTAAATCTAGTTGTATCACTCCTTTTAGCGTAGTTACTTGATAACTTTATTAAGTAACTACTATATCCCCCATTCATCTTTTAACTGATTAACTATTTTCATCATTTCCCCATCATCTTTGGCTATATCTGGGTGATATGCTTTTGCTAAAGTCTTATATATCTTCTTGTACTTTTCTTTATCTTCTTCATTGTAGGTACTAGCTTTATTATTCTGATAACTACTATTCCTTGAATTGTAACTGTAGTTACTTTTAAAGTTTTCATAATAACTACGTTGATATTCTTTAGCTGCTTCATATTGTCTTTTAATATTCTCTAGCATTTCACTATTCCTAAGAGTTCCAAATACATCATAACACTTATCATATGAATTACTGCCATGTATCTCCTCAAACTTAGCTTTATCTTCTCTATACTTCTCAAGTATACATTCATGCTTTTTATGAGTTCTATATTCCTCTGTTTGCTGATACTCTTTTTCTATCTTCTCTACTAATGGATCTAGCTTTTCATATACAATCTTATAAAGTTCATCTTCAGTTATTCCTATCGCTTCACACTTTGCACTTAAATTGCAATAATCACCTATCCATGAGCCACAAGTACTAACAATATCATAATACCCCATAGTACATATAACCCATTGTTTCTTTTTAACTTTTCCATTTTCTCTATAGCTCTTATGAATACTTATCTTATATGCCTTCTTAATAGGTCTCTTAAATTTATCTCCAGTATATCTATAACTGTAATATCCATTTTCTACTCCATTCATAGTCCATGAAGAATAATACGCTTCAAGTTCCTTATAATATCCATAAGTATTTTCTTTCTTAAGTTCTACTTCTTGTATTACACAATACATCTTGTTTCACCTTCTTTGTAGTTACTTTAATACTTAACACAATAACTACATTATTTATATCTATTAGTAAATTATATTAATCCATACTTATGATGTATTAATGGATTGGCTTCTTTAATTGCTTTTATCAGCCTTTTTCTTGTAAACTCATCTACTTTCTTAAATCTACTATTTATAAACTCTTCTTCTCTTCCTAACATTATATAAAATCCGTATTCCTCAATAATTTCTGCTATCTTATCTGTATTTTCAGCTAAGTTAATCATACCTGTTATATCAATAGTTTTCATTTAATCACTCCTACTCTATATCTAAATAAACCCTATAATATCTACCTGTTTTTAATGGTTTACTTATCTTTTTTATCTTAATTTCTTTAGATAAAACCTCTAATATCTTTATTTTTTCTATTTCATTCTCATATCTAATTTGTATTTTCGCCATTATTTCCTCCTAATAATATGTAAGACACTTCTTTCTTTTTAACATTATATGTAATTCCTCTTGCTTCTCTTTTGTAGTTAGCTTACTATTAATTTTTATTATAAATGTTCCATCCCTTCTATCCCTTAGTAATAAACTTCTATGTGGTTTATCTAACTTTTCATATAAAACCTTATATGTTTGTCCATTATATTTAAAATATATCCTTGATTCTAATTCTTCTATTTTTCTCTTTTTACTTCTTATTTTTTCACCTATAGAATGCATATAATCGCTTGCTCTATCGAATTCCTCGCATAATTGCAAATATTCATTTTTTAGTGTTTCTAGATTACTCATTTTTTCATTTCCTCCTAATAACAATTGATTTTTAGGAGCTATTAGGATACACTTAAATTGCGAATTATAGTGTTATCCTATGGATAGCTCCTTGCTTATAGGTATTGGTAGTATCTATAAGCATTTTTTCTTTCTCTTGGTTGCTCTTCTTTTACCTGTCATAAGCTTTCCTACTTCTACTTTTGTTGGCTTGTCTGCACTCTTATACTTTTTGCCTATCTCTAAAACTTTATTGGCTAATTCCTCGTTATTGCTCTTCTCCATCTCTTCACCTTTATTTAAACTGTATATCTTCATAATCAACCTTTAAGATTTTCCCATTTTCTATTTCAATTAATGCATATACATATGTTGAAATACCTTCATAAGAATTTCCCCATTTCTCAACAACCCATTGATGAAAAAAACCTTTATTTTTTTCTCCACATATACCTTTAAAAATTACCTCTCTTAATTCATTTCTTTTTTTCATTTTCCTTGCACTCCTTTGTTACCAATTACTTATTTTATAATTTTCAGCTTTCCATCTAAAATTTAATATATCTTTTTTACTTGCTCTACTCTTCTTAATCAATATATTTACACATTCGGGATTTTTTTCAGCTAAAGGCGAATTATAATCTATATTTTTTTCATTCTCTTTTACTAGATAATCTCTTACCAACTTATTATCTAGTTCTATATTCCTGTACATACCTAGAACTATGTCACTATCTCTATATACAGAAGCTCCACCAGCAATATCATTAACTGCTACCTTATCCCATAAAGCTATATTTTTATTTTGCATTTTACTAGCTGATTCTTGCTTTCCTTGAGCTAATATAACTATCGGCTTTTTAATGCTCTTGGCTAGTTTTTTAAATAATCTTGTACATTCAGTTATCTTTTGATGTTCTTCTTTGTTATTACCAGTAATGTTAATCAAATTTATATAGTCTATAAAAACAATATCAATGTTATGTTTCAAAACCTCATATTGTATTTTGCTTGTTATATCTACTAACTCATCTTCTTCACTTACCAATAAGCCTTTCTCTCTAGATAAATAACTATTGGCAATTATGACTTTATTTAGCTCTTCATCTTGTAATCTGCCGTACTTTATATTCTTAAACGGTATATTGGTTAAATTTGATATTATCCTATCTCTTATCTGTTCCTTAGGCATTTCAAGACTAAAAAACAATACTTTCTTTTTTTGTCGTATAACATTTAGTGCTATTTGTGTTGCTAATGTAGTTTTTCCAACTCCACTAAAGGCAAATATTGTTATCAAGTCCCCACCACTAAATCCAGTTATATTATTGTCTAAATCCCTCAATCCTGTTTTTAACGGATTTATTTCCCCTTTCATTCTTTTATCTAATACGTTTAAGTATTCTTCCTCCTGCCCTTCTACAGTTTCTGCTACTGATTCTTCTATCATATCAACTATTAATGTATTAATCACTTGCTGGATCTCTTCGGGACTTTTATCTATATTCAATTGAATATTCTTAGATATATTAATTAAATATCGTTTTTGACTATATTCTTTCAATGCTTCAACATAAGCTTTTATATTACTGGTTGTTATTACTCCATCTATTAACTCGCAAATCCTAGTAATCCCCCCTACTTTATCCAACTCATTACTATTCTTTAGATACTCTGTTATCATCAACATATCTGTTGTTTGCTTTTCTCTAAATACTGTTTTAATAGCATTAAATAGTATCTTATTTCTATCAAAATAAAAGTCACTCTCTTTTACCTTTAATTCCATAACTTGAATAAAGCATTTAGTTTCATATATTGATATACCTAGTATTTGTTCTTCAACTTCAATACTATATAATTTATCTCTATCCATTATTCCTCCCTATTTGCCATTAACTGCTCCATTAAATCTCCTACATCTTTTTCTTTCGGATTTTTAACTTCTTCAAAGTTTTCATCAAGATAATCTACATATCTACCATTCCAAAAAGTACTTTCATTCAAAATAAATTTTTTATCTCTTCCTTTACATTCTTCAGCATATCTAGTTATACATCTTTCTATTTCTTCTATCGAATATTCTTTTAATATCTTAGGTAGCTTTTTATCTCTAACTGCTTTTATTTTTTTACCTGGATAATTTTTAATTAAATCACTATATATATTATTCTTTATTCTTTTATCTTTGATAGGGGTTACCTTTTCATTCCCTATTTGTTCCCTATTCATTTCCTCGTTACTCTCTGTCCCCTCATTTTTGCTACTTCTTTCGTTCCCTATTTGTTCCCTATTCGTCCCTAATTCGTTCCCTAAAAATTCACTTATTTTTACCATTTTAAATATATTAGGACTTCCTTTAGTTCCCTTCTTAACTTCTTTCAAATATCCCATTTCCATTAAATATTTAACTTCATTATTTGCAATTTTTTTAGATATATTTATTGATTTGATATCATTGGCCAATTGCTCATAAGTATATTTAACTGTCATATCTGAAAAGTCACATTTAATGTATAATTTATGATAAATTAACAACTGCCTTTCTGTTAAAACCAAAGGTGATATCATATAAGAAATATTCAATTTATCTTTTGGCACTATACCACCTACTTAAACACCCTATTAAATAGCCTTAATCCTTCCCATGAAGGTTGTTTGTCCATACTCTTACAATTTGATATGTATAAACTTAATATCTTAATACTCATTATTTCAATACCTTTCTATAATAAATTTTCTCCTATATGCTCTTCTAAAAAATCATCTAACTTTGATAATACAAATCTAATATCTCTACCAAATCTTAATACTGGAGCTCCTTCTATCCTTGCTAATCTTAAGACCTTTGTATATGAAATTCCCCAAGCTTCTGCCAATTCTTTTGGTGTGCAAGTTTTTTCTAAAACTCTTTTTCTATATTCTTGTATCTTTTTACTTTGTTCTTGTAACTGTTCCATTTTATCCCCTCCATAAGCTCCGTAGAGCGTTTTAATTTTATTGGGTATAAATATACCTTTTATTACACAAATCTATTTCTAAGCTTATTTTATAAGCAGAAATAACATATAAAGCATTGCACTTTACTTATGTCTTACTCTGTAGTGTCATTTAGATATGATTTACTTTCTGCGATAAATGGCAGAATAATTTTAGATATGTTTTGAAAAATCAATTTTGCTTTTTCTTATTCTTCTTCACTAAAGAATAGTTCTGCTACTGTCATCTCAAGTGCTTTTGCTAATTTTTCAAGCGTATAAACTGGAATATTTTTAATACCATTTCTTTCTATATTTGAAATAGTAACTCTCCCAACTCCTGAATTTTTAGCCAGTTCCTCTTGTGTCCAACCTTTTTTTACTCTTGCTATTTTTAACGCTAACATTCTAAACCTCCTTTTTAAACACTTAACGTTTAGTGTTTAATATAATTCTAAACACTTTATGTTTAGTTGTCAATATATAAAATTATTCTCTAAAAAAATTTTTTGCATTTAATTAAACAAAAAATGTTTAGTTTAATTAAAAATGTTATATAATATATTTGAGGTGATGTATATGGGAATGGGAGAATTCCTTCGAAATTTAAGAACTAAAGAAGGGCTTACTATGAAAGAATTGGGTTTAAAAGTAGGTGTAACTGAACAAGCTATCTCTCAATACGAACGCAATAAAAGGGAGCCTAATGATGAAATATTGCTTAAAATACTGAAAGCTCTTAACTTTGATGTTGAACCCTATATGAAAAAAACTGTTGAAATTGATCCTATATGGAATAAAAGTATGAAGTATATTGAAAATTTAATTGATTTTTGTGAAGATAAACAAAAAATCAATAAACTAGACTTAAGTTATTTAACAGTACATGAAGTAAATAATTTTATTAATAAAAATATATCCTATATTGAGAAATTAACTAAAAAACATATGAATTCTATTAAACCTAAAGATGGTATAATCATGAAAATAGAGAGTGTAGAGGAACTATTAATAGAAGTAAACCCTGAACCACTCAATGATAATGATATTTCTTATAAAGATGATTATTCAATAAATGAAAGTCTAGCCATTCTTCATTTTAAAAGTCTTATAGAAGATTTAAACCTAATAGAATTTAATAAGTTAAGCAAAGAAAATTTACTAAACATAATTTATAGTAAAGAACTTACTAATACTATTAAAGATTTACTTTTAAAAGAAATTCAAAACAAATAATTAAATTAATGAACTCTAAGAAAAATAATAAAGAAAAGTAGTTACTCACTTTACTTTTATAATAACTACAATGTCGGTCTATTAGATTGACTTACTTTAATAGTGAAGCCAAAAATGTCTTTAGTTTGTAGGTACTATATAAAAATCAAAGGTAACTACATTGTTCTAAAGTGTGAATTTTTTACTTAAGGGTACAAACATTACTTGTACCCTTAAGTATCGACTTAACAGATACCTGTAATTAATATTTTAAAATCGTTCAAACCGACTTTAATAAGAACACGGAAATATTCCGTAGTCCTATTCTAGGATTTCAATGTTATGAATAATACTCATAACATTTCCAATCATAAATTGAAAGTAGTTGCTTTAAAACTATACATAGTAACTACTTAACTTAAACTACTCAACATTACTTAATAATAACTTACCTTTGAGTAAATCGTGATTCGCTATTTGTAAAAATAAAATTATTCCCAAGTTGTTGGGAAAAGAAAATAATTTCTCCACCTGTGGGGAAAACCACGAATCTCGTGGTTTAAGTTTACATTTTTAAATTACTGTTAAATAAATATATTACTACAATTAAACTATAGATGAATGGGATTTCCCTTTTATCTTTAAAATTCGAGGTTGCTTTTAGTGATCTCAAATCGAATTTTGAATTAATCTGACCCGGTATTTTACAGGGTCATCTAAAAAATAATATTGAATAAGATATTTATAAAAACAACTTACCACAAAATTGTGCTTAGTTATAAAACTCGATATTAGCTTATATAAGCATTTTTATTTTGAAAGGATAAATTATACTAATAAATAGAAAGGAGCTTACAGAATGGCAAAGAGAACTAATGGAGAAGGTTCTGCTAAATGGGTAGTTAAAAACGGTGTAAAGTATTGGCGTATTACTATTACCACTGGCTATGATCCTTTAACAGGAAAGCAATTAAGAAAAGATATTTACGGCAAAACTCAAAAAGAAGCTAAAGAAAAATTAAAAGCGTTCCAGGAAAGTAATACAATTCATAGTGATAATTCTACTTTAGGCAATTTCTTTTATGATTGGTTATGGAATATTAAAAAACAAGAGTTAAAAGCTTCTACATTTGATAGAATAGAAGGAATATATAGAAACTATATTAAGCCTACAAAAACATTAAATAATGCTAAATTAACTAATATAGATACATTATATCTACAAAAGATAACTAATAAACTATTAGAAAGCCATACACTTAATCAAGTTAAAAACTTAAATAAAGCTTTAAGTAATTGTTTTAAATATGCAATATCAATAAATAAAATTAAATCTAATCCCGTTACTGGAGTTGTTTATCCTAAAACTCATGAAGTTATTGAAGAGAAAATAAATTATATAACTGAAAAGCAACAACAAGACCTTATAAAGACCCTACAAGGCGATAAATCTGAAGGAATAATATTATTAGGCTTAATGTGTGGTATGCGTTTAGGTGAAGCTATGGCACTACAGGAAAAGGATATAGACTTCGATAATAGATTAATCAATATAAATAAATCAGTAAAATTAGTATGGACTGGTGAATTAACTAAAGATAATAAAAGAATATATGAAAATAGAGTTACTATACCAAAGACAAAAACAAGTATAAGAGAAGTTCCTTTCCCTTCTATGCTTATCCCAATTCTTAAAGGAATTATTAAAAAGAATAAAGAAAATAAATTAAAATATGGTGATGTATATTTTGATAATAAATTAATCTTTTGTAAAGATCATGGTGAATATATAGATAATAAACAACCTAATAGAAGATTAAAAGCAGCATTAAAACGAGCTGACATAGATGCTGATATAAATTATCATAGCTTAAGGCACATATTTATAACTAACTGTATTAGCAATGATATTAATATTAAAACTGTAATGGATTGGGTTGGTCATGCTGATATAAATGTTACTATGAAAATATATGCTGAAATTAATAAAGAAAAGAATTTAAAAGAATATGAAAAAATCAATAGTATGTTTAAATAGGCTATGGTTACATGGTCTATTTTTATTTTATCCCACATTCTAACTCGTATATATAACGGCATTTCACCGACTCCACTTTCCCACTATCCTCAAAAATTTTCCCACTATTTTTCCCACTATCTTTCCCACTTCTTCGATAGAAAACATTTAAAATTATTTAGCGATTAAACCTCCTAAAGCGTTGATATCAGTACGTTTTAATCATTAATAAAAATTACTAAAAAAATACCCTTACGATTCCCTCTGCCGGCACCATTTACCAAAACGCATTAACGCCAATAGTTTAAATCACTAGATTTTAACTATTGGCGTTTTTTGTTTTTATCATTTATCCACTCCCATTTCTTATATTATCTCTAATATTTTTATAATCTAGCAAAAATTAATTTATAAAGTTTCAAATTTAAACTATACTATTATTAATTAAATTTAACTTAAATATAAGGAGGCTAACATGTCGTTACTACAAAAAGGTGATAAAGTTGGTATAGTTGCTTGTTCAAATGGTCAGTCACTTTTAAATAAAGAACGTATAAATGAACTTTTAAAAACTCTTAAATCTATGGATTTAAATCCAATATGTTCTGACTATATTTATGCTAAAAACTCTGTTTTTAATGGATCTGCTAAGGAAAAAGGTGAAAGTTTTATGTCCTTATACAGAAATATCGAAATTAAAGCTATATTTGACATTTCTGGTGGTGACTTAGCTAATGAAGTACTTCCATACTTAGATTACAAATTTATTTCTAAAAATCCAAAGCCAGTATTTGGCTATAGTGATGTAACTACTGTATTGAATGCTATTAATTCACAGGCTTCAATTCCTACATATCTTTATCAAATTAGAAATCTAATATACGATTTTAAAGAGATGCAACAAACAAATTTTGAGAATAGTGTCTTCAATGATAAAAATGACTTATTTAATTTTTCTTATAACTTTATTCAAGGTGAAAAAATTGAAGGTATTGTAGTTGGTGGTAATATTCGCTGTCTTTTAAAATTAGCAGGTACAAAATACATGCCTGATTTTACAGGAAAAGTACTATTTTTAGAAAGTATGGGTGGAGAAGCCGCTCTTATGTCTGCTTTTTTAAATCAACTTAAGCAATTAAGAGTATTTGACAAAATTAACGGTTTAATTCTTGGAACCTTTAGTAAAATGCAAGAAAATAATATTTCACCATCTATAACAGAACTTGCACTAAGTATAATAGACACCCCTACACTCCCTATAGCTAAAACAGAAGAAATAGGCCATAGTAGTAATTCAAAATCTATAATAATAGGTAAAAATATTGTTCTTATAAAATAAAAGAGAGTTGTACCATCACAACTCCCTTTTATTATTATTTCATATTATTTTATTCTATACCATCATCTTTCTTTTTCTTAGTAATTGTAAATCTACTTTTAATTACAAAAAAAGATTATACTAATAAAGAATCATCTATAAAATTTTAAACTTCTATTAATTTATACTTTTTACTTTCTAAGCCCAGCTTTACTGCATAATCTATGCATACTTTCCAGTAAGTTTCTCGATGAGTATTTTTAAAATGATTATTAAAATCATTATTATGCTTATGTCTTTGCTCATCTAAATAGCTTCCTTGTAAAACAATCTGACTATTTACTACATCAGCATAAGCTTTATCTAATGCTACCGGACCATACGACACAAGAATTCCTATATCTGAAGTTATAGCTATATCATTTTCACTATGACAATCTTATTTATTTTAAAATTAAGATTTATAAATATCTACAAAAATGCCTGAATATCCTTTAGTTTCTAATTCCTTTTTTCTTTGTTCTGCATTTGATTTTTCTTTAAAACTTCCACAAACAACTCTATAATACACATCTTCAGTTATAGATGGCTCTCCTGGTTTAGATAGTTCTATCCCACAAATTTTAGCGATATATTTCGCTATCAAAAAGCCTATCTTATCTATATTAGCTTGAATCTTTTTCAAATCACTTGTATCAATAAAACCAACTTCAATTATAGCTAATGATATTCCAAGCCCCCAAGCATATCTTATTTCTTTGTAATAATCTGTATAATCTAAAGTTATCCCATCACTTCTCAAATATATTTTCCCAGTATTATAATCTCTTGATTTAACTCCTCTATTTGCTATACCTAAAGTCTCAGAAATATTTTTAACTAGATTAAAGTCCTCTGTTAAATACTTTTCTCTTGATGGAACAAATATCTCTGTACCTGTTCCTCCTCCAGCATTAATATGAACTGATATGCCTGCCTTAGCTGTATATATATTTCCATCTAAATCATTATCCGCATAATTATTTTCATCTCTATGAATAGATAATGCTGTAGTTTTCAAATAATTAATTGCTGTTGTTACTATTTTGTCTGCTAAATCATTTTCCCTTACTGTTCCATAAACAGCTCCTGGATCATAAACTCCTGTTTTCTCACTAATTCCATGTCCTTCAAAAATGAAAGAATTATAAGTTACCATTTCCCTTCACTCCCTTCAAAGTAAAAATGTATTAATTTTTATTATGTTACATTTAAAAAATATGTTAAACTTCTTTAATTTTACTCCTTTAAAATTTTATAATTTTTAATATTCTTATTGACCTACTATCACAATAGTGATACTATGTGTATATAACGCATATACACACTTAGGTACGGAGGTGTACATTTGGATATTATTATTAGTAATTCCTCGCCAATAGCACTATATGAGCAAATAGAAAACCAACTTAAAAGTCAGATACTTAATGGTAAATTAAAACCCGGTGATTCTCTTCCTTCTATAAGAACATTAGCTAGAGAGCTAAAGGTAAGTATAATAACTTCAAAAAGGGCTTATGAAGAATTAGAAAAAGACGGGTTTATACAAACTGTTGTAGGTAAGGGAACTTTTGTTTCTGGTGCTAATTCAGAAAGATTAAAAGAAGCTGCTATGGCAGAAATGGAAAGCAAATTAGAAGAATTAATAATTTCAGCAAAATCTCTAGGATTATCTTTAGAAGAATGTATTGAGATATTTAAAAGTATTTATGAGGAGGTATAAATATGAATGCTATTAAAATTAAAAATTTACAAAAAGACTATAAGGATTTTTCACTAAATATAAAAGAACTAAATGTTCCTACTGGATATATTACAGGTTTCATAGGGCCTAACGGTTCTGGAAAAACAACTACTATTAAATCTATTTTAGGAATGGTTAAACCTACTAATGGAAATATAGAAGTTCTTGATTGTGACATTTCTAAAGATATAAAAATTAAACAAGATATAGCCTATGTTGGAGATGTATCTGGTTTTTTAGAAGAAAGTAAAATATCTAATCTTCATAAAGTAATTTCAAATTTTTATTCAAATTGGGATGAAGAGCTATATAAAAAATACATTAATGAATTCAAAGTAAATGAAGATAAAGCATATAAAGATCTTTCAAAAGGACAAAAAAAGCAATTTGAACTTATTATGGCTTTAAGTCATCATCCAAAGCTTCTTATTATGAATGAACCAACTTCTAGCTTAGACCCACTTATAAGAAATGACTTTCTAGAATTGATGCAACGTCATATGGAACTTGATAATATGACAGTTTTTTATTCAACCCATATTACTACTGACTTAGATAAAGCTGCTGATTATATTGTAATGATTTATAATGGCAATATAATTCTTCAAGATGAAAAAGATTCAATATTAGAAAATCACATTATAGTTAAAATCAAAAAAGACCTTTTAGATAATAATCTTCGAAAAGAATTTATTTCTTTAAAAGAAAATTCTTTTAGCTTCGAAGGTCTTATGAGTAATAAAGATAAGGCATATGAACTTTTCGGTGATGAAGCTATTTATGAAAAATGTACTCTAGAAGATATATTAATGTATTATACAAGGAGGGCTTAAGGATATGAAAAATTTAATAAATTTACTTAAACTTCAATACAATTCACTTTTTGCATTAAAGAAAAGCTTATTAATTCTTGTAGTTATGGCTATATTTTTTGCAGTATTTCAGCCATTTATGATAGTTTTTGCAGGTGCTATGTTTTTAATGATTTCATGTTATTCTTTAGTCTTCTATGAAGAAAGAAGTAAAATGAACTATTTAATATATTCTCTTCCTATAACTACTAATGAGTATATTTTATCTAAATATATTTTTGGTTTATTAAATACAATTATATCTATGGGAATATCAGTACTTTTAGCTTCAATAATAAAATTTATTGGATATAGCTCTGATGTAAACTCTATGCCGATATATGCTATAGCTCTTTCCACATTATCTATAGGAATATTTTTCTTAGCAATAGTTCAGCCAGCTGCTTTATTATTAGGAACTGAAAAAGGAAGATATATACTTGTATTTTTAGCAGTACTTCCTATTACTTTTTCTACTTCATTAGTTCAATTATTACCTGAAATAAATATAACTATTAGTCCAACTATGATAGGAATATTAATAGTCCTAGCTTCAATAACAATACTATTAGCTTCATATTTTATTACATGTAATAGATTTTCAAAAAAAGAAGTATCCTAGAAAAATATTATATGTCAATACAAAAGACCTTAGTATCTTAACTAAGGTCTTATCATCTAATACATTTTATTCCCTTTTAAACTTAAATAATAATTAGCTTCAGTAAGTTTCTGATATGGGGCAACCCAAAGTCCTCCTATCCCTAATGTCAATGCAGCTACTATCCACCATCCTATAAATGATAATTCTAAAACAAAAAAATCTGCCTTATAACCCTTCATCATCTCTGTACTTTCACTTAAACATTGTGTTATTGATTTGCTACTATCTTCAGCTAGTATAAAGAATGCTTGTGAAAACATTAATGCTACAATTATCCCTGGTACTATAAATAAAATAGTTCCAATAGCAACAGCAAGTGAAATCAAGATATTTAATCCTAATGTTTTAAGATATATATTAAAGTATGAAAATAGATTTTCTACCTTTGGTTTTTCTATGTTGGTTGCAAGATTTAATAATAATTTACATAATCCAGTAGTTATAACTCCACCTAAAAATAAAGATAATAGATTAACAGGAACGGAAAGTGTTAATCCATCTAATCCAAATCTTTCACCGATATTATAAATCACATCAAAATCTGTAAAAATTGCTGCTAATAATACTGCTCCAATGGCTATTCCCCAATTGCCTCTTAATTGTTCCTTAGCTCTAAACTTTAATTCTGATCTTTCCATAAAATCACCCCTTTTTATATAAATCATATTAGGGTTAATCATATTTCTTAACCCTTATATATCAAGGCCTTTATGGCCAAGATTTTTTATATCACTCAAATTTTTCAGTATCATTTTTGCTCCTTTGGATAAAACTAATAGCATATAC